>CALFYQ010000135.1 GCA_937952085.1 uncultured Paracoccaceae bacterium
CGGCTTTCTCGCCGAGAACGCCGATTTCGCGCGAGCGGCGATGGCGGCCGGACTGACCTGGGTAGGCCCCGCGCCGGAAACGATCGAGGCGATGGGCGACAAGGAACGCGCCCGCGAGCGCGCCCGCGCTGCGGGCGTGCCGATCCTGCCGGGTTCGGCCCGCCTCTTGGGCGCCGACTCCGCCGCGGTCGAGGCGGCGGGCGCCGCGGTCGGCTTTCCGCTCCTCGTCAAGGCGAGCGCCGGGGGGGGCGGCATCGGCATGAAGCGGGTCGACGATCCCGCCCAGCTCGCCAAGGTCGCCGAGGCGACGAGCGGCATGGCGGCGCGCGCCTTCGGCGACGGCGCGGTCTATTTCGAGCGCTACGTCCCGCGAGCCCGCCACGTCGAGGTGCAGGTCTTCGGCCTCGGAGATGGCCGCGCCTTCCACCTTTTCGAGCGGGACTGCTCCACCCAGCGCCGCTTCCAGAAGATCGTCGAGGAAAGCCCGGCGCCCGGTCTACCGTCCGAGGTCCTCGCCCGCATGGCGCATAATGCGCGCGTGCTCGCGGCCTCGGAGAACTACGCCGGCGCCGGTACGGTAGAATTCATCGTAGACGCCGAAACCGGCGAGTACTTCTTTCTCGAGATGAACACCCGCATCCAGGTCGAGCATCCGGTCACCGAGATGGTCTGCGGCGTCGATCTCGTGGCCATGCAGCTCCGCCACGCGGCCGGCGAGGATCTTGGGCCCGAACTCGCCGCCGTCCGCCGCACGGGCGCCGCAGTCGAGTGCCGGCTCTACGCGGAGAACCCGAAGAAGATGTTCCTTCCCGCGCCTGGCGTGCTCGCCGTCTTCGAGACGCCGCAAGGCATGGAGGGCGTCCGCGTAGATGCGGGCGTGCGCGGAGGCGATGCGATCACGCCCTACTACGATCCGATGGTGGCCAAGTTCATCGGCTACGGCCCGGACAGGGCCGCGGCGATCGCCCGCCTGATCGACGCGCTCGCGGCGACGCGGATCGAGGGTCTCACGACGAACCGCGACTTCCTCCTCGCCACGCTCCGCGATCCAGCATTCCGGCGCGGCGAGGTCTGGACCGGCTATGTCGACGAACGACGGAAGGACCTCGTCGCCTAAGCTCATGAACAATATGACATAAAGATTGTCGAAAATCCCGATCCCCACTTCCGGGCGACGCAGTTCTGCCCCGCCCTGACGATCCGCGAGGATGCCGAAATGAAACTCAGCGAAGACGTCGCCAAGCGCCTTTTGCGTTCGCGGGGATTGCCGGCGCCCGAGGGCGCCACGGCCGACGATCCCGACACGGCGGCCGCGCTCGCGGAGCGTATGGGCGGCGCCGCGGTCCTGAAGGCGCTGGTCCTGGCGGGCCGGCGCGGCAAGCAGGGGCTCGTCCGAGTCGCCCGCTCTCCGAACGAGGCGCGCTCCGCTGCGGCCGCCATGCTGGCGACGGAATTCGGCGGCGCGGCGGTCTCCCGCCTTTACGTCGAGCCGGTGGTCGAGATCGCCGATGAGCTTTATCTCAGCTTCGCCTTCGGCGACCGGGCGCCGCGGATGGTCCTCTCACGCCACGGCGGCGTCGAGATCGAGGCGACGTTCGAGAGCGAACCCGAGGCTGTGCGCGTCGTAGAGATCGATCCGCTCCGCGGCGTCAAACCGTGGGATGCGGTGGAGGAATGGCGGCGCGCCGGGGTCGAGGGCCGCCCCCTTGCCGCGCTCGGCGCGCTGACGGCGCGGCTCTACGACGCCTTCGTCGCGCTAGATGCGACGATGCTGGAGCTGAACCCGGTGGCGCTCGACCGGGCCGGCAAGCCGTCACTCGTCGGCGTGATGATGGAGATCGACGACTTCGCGCTCGACCGGCAAGGCCTCCGCTCCCCGCTCGGCGCGCCGGTAGCCGGAAACCCGCGCGAGGCGGCGGTAGAGACCGCGAACCGCTCCTATCCCGGCGGCGACAGCCGCTATTCCGAGCTCGACGGCGACATCGGCCTTCTCGTCGCCGGCGGCGGCGCCGGGCTCTTGCAACACGACCTGATCCGCTCGATGGGCGGCCGGCCCGCCAACCATTCCGACGTGAGCCCGGCTCCCGGCACCGAAAAGCTTGAGGCCGTGTTCGACGCGATCTTCACTAACCCGCGCAGCCGGAGCCTACTCGTCGGCTACAACTACCTCCAGATGGCGCGTTGCGATTTCGTCGCGCGGGCGCTGAAGCTTTCAGTGGAGCGGAACAGGATCGACGCCCGCGCCTTTCCCATCGTCCTCCGCCTCGTCGGCCCGGCAGAGGCCGAGGCGCGCGCCATCGTCGCTGGCATTCCGGGCGCCGAATACCTTCCTTCTGACGCCTCTCTCGAGGACGGATGTCGCGCCATCGTCGCGGCGACCGAACGGGCGCGACTGGCCCGGGAGGCCGCGGAATGAGCATCCTCATCGACGAGACGACCCGCGTGGTCGTCCAGGGCATCACCGGAAACCAGGGCCGTTTCGACACCGAGCTTTCGCTCGCCTACGGGGTGAATATCGTCGCCGGCGTGACGCCTGGCCGCGGTGGCGAGACCGTTTCGGGCGTTCCGGTTTTCGATACCGTCAAGCGCGCGGTCACCGAGACGGGCGCGAATGCGGCCGTCCTCTATGTTCCCGCCACCGGCGTCCGCGACGCGGTCTTCGAGGCTGTGGAAGCCGGTTGCAGGGTACTATTGGCGACGACAGAAAACATGCCGCGTCACGACGCTGCGCAAGCCGTCGCAGCCGCGCGGGCGAAGGGCGCCTGGCTCGTCGGCTTCAACACCAACGGCATCATTTCACCCGGCAAATGCAAGCTTGGAGGCATCGGCGGCTCCGACCCGGACGCGGTCTACCCCGCCGGCCGGATCGGTGTCGTCTCGCGATCCGGCGGCATGTCGGCCGAGATCGCCTGGGCGCTGAAGCGCGCCGGCCTCGGCGTCTCCACCGCCGTCTCGATGGGCGGTGACCGAACGACCGGCCGCTCGATGGTCGAGTATCTCGCGCTTTTCGAGGCGGACCCCGAGACCGACGCCATGATCATCTATGGCGAGCCCGGAACCGAGAACGAGGCCGAGGTGGCCCGCGCCGTGGCCGAAGGCTCCATCCGTAAGCCTGTCGTCGCCATGGTCGCAGGCGCCTTCCAGGAGGAATATCCGGCCGGCGTCAGTTTCGGTCACGTCGCCGCGATGATCGTCGGAGAGGCGGACACGGCGACAGCCAAGCGCCGTTTGCTGGCCTCCGCCGGTGTTGAGGTCGCTG
The DNA here is from genome assembly GCA_937952085.1 of uncultured Paracoccaceae bacterium. Classification (GTDB taxonomy): domain Bacteria; phylum Pseudomonadota; class Alphaproteobacteria; order Rhodobacterales; family Rhodobacteraceae; genus Pikeienuella. Next base: position 3,260 of record CALFYQ010000135.1, read on the forward strand.
CGTCGCTCGACGAGGCCGCCCGCATGGTGGCGCGCGCGACCGGATCCATCCCAAACTAGAGTTTTTTCAGAGCAACTCGGCTTGAGCGGCAGTCCGCCCCCGCCTAGCCTCTTGGGATGAGCGTCCGCAGCCCATTCCGCTACTTCAAGACTAGCCCGGCGATCATCCGCCTGGCGGTGATGTTGCACGTCCGATTCCCGCTCTCGCTGCGGAACGTAGAGGACGTGCTCCACTAGCGCGGGATCGACGTCAGCCACGAGACGATCCGCTTCTGTTGGAACCGCTTCGGTCCGATGTTCGCCGCTGAGAGCTGACGGAAGCGGGCCAAAAAGATGTGCGCCTTCTCGACCCGGCGCCGGCATCTGGAAGGGGTATTCGTAAGAGTAGACAGCGTTCGGCGTTATCTCTGGCGCGCCGTCGATCACGGTGGCGAGGCGCTCGAAGACGCGGTGACAGAGCGCCGCGACAAGCGGCGAAGTTGAAATTGCTCAAGAAACTGACGAAACACTACTGTGACGAGGCCTTGGTCGCTCGGCTAGCCTCGTATCGAGCCGCCTTCCGCGAACTCAGCATGGCGGAGAAGCAGGCGAGAGATCGATGGCCCAAGAACCGCATTGAGAATTTGCGCCAGCCAGTTCGACGAAGGGAGCGGGCCATGCTCCGTTTCCGACCGACGCGACATCTTGCCGATCTTCGCCGCCGTTCACCTCTCGGTCCACAACCACTTCAACCTCGAGCGTCGCCTCTACCGACGGAACGACGTCAAGGAGAGCCGCGCCGCCGCGCTCGTCGAGTGGCGGCGCCTCGGCGCACCCTGAAATCCGGCTGACCCCGGCCAAACAGAGACATGTGCGTTTTGTCTGAAGGCGCCGCCGTGAGAGCCATGCGCTCAGGTCGGGGAAGCGTTGCAGCGAGGTATTTCCTAAGTCGGGCCGATGCCGCTAGTGTCGCCGTGGAAGCCTCTCGGAGAAGGGGCTCGAAACCGTCACCGGAGGAGACGTCAATGACAATCGACGTGAGAGAGAACCGTCGCAGTTTCTTGAAACGGGCGACGCTCGCGGGCGGCGCGGCTGCCGGGGCGCTCAGCGCGCCCGCTGTGCTGGCGCAGAGCCCGATGGTCGTGAAGATGCAGACCTCCTGGCCAGCCTCGGACGTTTTCACCGAGATGGCGCAGGAATATGTGGCCCGCGTCGAGGCGATGTCCGGCGGACGGCTCAAGATCGACCTTCTGCCCGCGGGCGCGGTCGTCGGCGCGTTCCAGGTGATGGACGCCTGCAACGATGGCGTGCTCGACGCGGCGCACACTGTGCCCGTCTACTGGTATGGCAAGAACAAGGCGGCGTCCTTCTTCGGCACTGGCCCGGTCTGGGGCGGCTCGGCCACGACGATGCTTTCCTGGTTCTATCAGGGCGGCGGCGCGGAGCTCTACCGCGAGCTCACGCAGGACATCATGGGCCTCAACGTCTACGGCTATCTCGGCACGCCGATGCCGGCCCAGCCGTTCGGTTGGTTCAAGGAGGAGGTCAACACGGTCGCCGACCTGCAGGGTTTCAAGTATCGCACCGTGGGTCTCGCCGCCGATCTATTCCAGGTCATGGGCATGTCGGTCGCCCAGCTTCCGGGCGGCGAGATCGTGCCGGCGATGGAGCGCGGCGTCATCGACGCCTTCGAGTTCAACAACCCGACCTCGGACAGCCGGTTCGGCGCGCAGGACGTCGCAAAGAACTACTACCTCTCCTCCTATCATCAGGCCTCGGAAAGCTTCGAGTACATCTTCAACAAGGATTTCATGGACGATCTGGAGCCCGACCTTCAGGCGATCCTGAAATACGGCGTCGAGGCGGCCTCCACGGCCAACACGGCGCTGGCGATGCGGCAGTATTCCGCAGACCTCGTGAAGCTCCAGACCGAGAGCGGCGTGAAAGTGCACCGGACCTCCAAGGAGATCCTCGACGCGCAGCTCAAGGCCTGGGACGGGCTGATCGCCGAACTGGAGAAGGACGCTTTCTCCAAGAAGGTGATGGACAGCCAGCGCGCCTGGGTCGATCAGGTCAGCTATTACGAGCTGATGGCCGCGGTCGATCTCGGCCTCGCCTACAACCACTACTTCCCGGGCAAGCTCGCCATCTGACCCCGCGAGGGGCGATCGGGCCCGGCGGCCGCGCGCCGCCGGGCCGCATCGTGACAAGGGGTCGCCATGCTGGCCTATATCCGCTTCGCGGATTCGCTCTCCGCCTGGTTCGGCAAGGCCTTCGCCTGGCTGATCGTGCTGATGGCCGTCGGGACAGGGTACGAGGTGTTCGTCCGCTACGTGCTCAACGCGCCGACCTCATGGGCGCTCGACGTCTCCTTCATCATGTACGGCTCGCTCTTCATGATGGGCGGCGCCTACACGCTCTCGCGCGGCGGCCATGTGCGCGGCGACTTCATCTATCGGACTTGGCGCCCGCAAACGCAGGCGAAGGTCGATCTTGTCCTCTATCTCCTGTTCTTCATGCCGGCGGTGTTCGCGCTGATCGTCACCGGCTGGAAATACGCGGCCCGCTCGGTCCAGTACGGCGAGGTGTCGATCAACTCGCCGGCCGGCGTGCCGATCTTCCAGTTCAAGGCGGTGATGGTCGCCGCGGGCGTTCTGCTGCTGATCCAGGGGATTGCGCAGATCTGCCGTTGCCTCATCTGCATCCGGACCGGCGGCTGGCCGGCGATGGAGGTCGATGTCGAGGAGACCGGCGAAGCCGCCGCCCACCAGATTCTCGGCGACGAGGAAGGCAAATGATCCTGACCGATCCTCAGATCGCCCTCGTCATGCTGGGGCTCTTCATCGTCATCGTCTTCCTCGGCTTTCCCATCGCCTTCACGCTCATGGCGATGGGCATGGGGTTCGGCTATTATGCCTATTTCGACGCGAACCGGATGTGGCGCGCCTACAATCGCCTTGCAGACGCGGATGTCTGGAGTTCCGTCTCGCTCTGGATCGACGGCTTCCTGAACAACCGAATATTCGACCTCTTCGTGAACCAGACCTACACGGTGATGTCGAACGAGGTGCTGACTTCGGTGCCTCTCTTCCTTTTCATGGGCTACATTGTCGAGCGGGCGAACATCGTCGACCGGCTCTTCAACACGCTCAACATCGCGGCGAAGCGGATTCCGGGCTCGATGGGCGTCGCGGCGCTCATCACCTGCGCCCTCTTCGCCACGGCGACCGGCATCGTTGGCGCGGTGGTGACGCTGATGGGTCTGCTCGCGCTTCCGGCGATGCTGCGCGCGCGCTACGATCGCGCCTTCGCCTCCGGCATCATCTGCGCCGGCGGCACGCTCGGCATCCTGATCCCGCCCTCGATCATGCTGATCGTCTACGCCGCGGCGTCTGGCGTCTCGATCGTTCGGCTCTACGCCGCCGCGCTGCTGCCGGGCTTCACGCTGGTCGCGCTCTATGTCGCCTATGTGATCGGTCGCGCCATTCTCCAGCCCTCGGTCGCGCCGAAGCCGGCGCCGGGAGAGGTTCCGGACGTGCCGCTCGGCCGGCTCCTATGGATGATCGCCACCTCGTTCCTGCCGCTCGCCGTGCTCATCCTCGCGGTGCTCGGGACCATCCTCTTCGGCCTTGCGACGCCGACCGAGGCTGCGGCGGTGGGGGCGCTCGGCGGCGCGGCGCTCGCCGTCGTCTACCGGGCGATGACCTTCGAGCGGCTGCGCGAGAGCGTCTATCTGACGGTGCGCTCGACCGCGATGGTCTGCTGGCTCTTCGTCGGCTCCTACACCTTCTCCTCGGTCTTCTCCTATCTCGGCGGCGAGCAGGTCATCTCGGAGTTCGTGCAGTCGCTTGACCTCACGCCGCTGACCTTCCTGATCCTCGCCCAGCTCATCATCTTCCTCCTCGGCTGGCCGCTCGAATGGTCGGAGATCATCATCATCTTCGTGCCGATCTTCCTGCCGCTGCTCGCGCTTTTCGGGATCGATCCGCTGTTCTTCGGCGTGCTGGTGGCGCTCAACCTCCAGACCTCGTTCCTGACGCCGCCGATGGCGATGTCGGCCTATTATCTGAAGGGCATCGCGCCGCCCGAGGTGCAACTCGTGCAGATCTTCCGGGGCTGCGCGCCGTTCCTTGTCATGGTCTTCATTTCGATGGCGCTGATGTACACCGTTCCGGACATCGTCTTCATGCTGCCGGAGGCGATCTATGGGCGCTGACGGATCGGCCGCGGCGCTTCCCGGGGCGGTCGCCTTGCGGGACCGCCTGGCCGCCGGGGCGCTTCGCGCCTCGGAACTCGCCGAGACGCTGCTGAAGCGGATCGAGACGCTGGAGCCCGAGATCGGCGCATGGGCCTGGCTCGACCCGGACGACGTCCGCCGCCAGGCGAAGGCGCTCGACGCGCACCGGGCCACGGGCCGCCCGATCGGCCCGCTGCACGGGCTCCCGGTCGGGCTGAAGGACGTGATCGACGTCGCGCGGATCCCGTGTGAGAACGGCTGCGCGCTCGACGCCGGCCGCGTGCCTGACGAGGACGCCTGGCTGGTGAAGCGCCTCCGCGCCGCCGGCGCGCTCATCATGGGCAAGACGGTCTCGACCGAACTCGCCTATATGCACGCCGGCAAGACGCGGAACCCGCACGACCCGGCGCGGACGCCCGGCGGCTCCTCATCCGGCTCCGCCGCCGCGGTGGCGGCCGGCATGGTCCCGCTCGCCGTCGGCACGCAGACCGGCGGCTCGGTGATCCGACCCGCCGCCTTTTGCGGCGTCACCGGGTTCAAGCCGAGCTTCGGCGCGATTCCGCGGACCGGCGTGCTGATGCAGTCCCACACGCTCGATACGGTCGGCGTCTTCGCCACCGACCCGGAGGGCGCCGCCCTTCTCGCCGAGCCGCTTTTCGGCTGGGACGAGCGCGACCCCGCGACCCGCCCCGCGCCGCCGCCGCGGCTGCTCGAGACGGCGCGCGCCGCGCCGCCGCTCCCGCCGCTGTTCGCCTTCGTGAAGCCGCCCGGCTGGGAGGAACGGGCCGAGACGGCGACGAAGGAGGCCTTCGCCGAGTTGACCGGTCGGCTCGGCGAGCGCTGCTTCGAGGTGACGCTGCCTTCGATCTTCGACGAGGTGGCCGCGCTTCGCGCCCGGATCAATTTCGCCGAGATGGCCCACTATTATCGCCGCTACGCGCGGATCGGGCTCGACCGGCTCGGCGCCGTCACCCGGAAGGCGCTGGAGGACGGCGCGGCGACCTCGGCCAGCGATTATCTCGCCGCGCTCGACTGGCGCGCACCGCTCCATGCCGGAATTTCCGAGATTCTCGGGCGCTGCGATGCGATCCTCTGCCCCGCCGCCTGCGGACCGGCCCCGATCGGCCTCGAGTATACGGGCGACGCGATCTTCAACGGGCTCTGGACCTGGCTCGGGACGCCGGCGGTCACGGTTCCTCTTTTCTCGTCGCCCGAAGGGCTGCCGATGGGCGCTCAGCTCATTGGGGCGCGGGGCGACGACGGGCGGCTTTTGCG
>CALFYQ010000136.1 GCA_937952085.1 uncultured Paracoccaceae bacterium
GGGGGCGCCCGCCCGCGGGGAGGGGCGGGCGCGGCCCGGGCTGGTCGCCCGGGCCCAGGAGGGATGGATAAGGCGCGCCCTGCTTTCGTCCGTCGTGTTCGCCTTTGAGACGGTGACGCCAATGGGCAGGAAGCCTGGGCCGCCTCAGAAAGAAACCATCGTCAGCAACTCGTATTCCGACACCTCTTCGCCCTCCGGCGTCAGGATCCGCACCTCCCAGGCGACCTCGCCATAGGCCTCCGTCCGCCGCGTCTTCCGCTTCACCGTCAGCGCCACGCCGATCCGGTCTCCCGGAACAACCGGCCGCTTGAAGGAGAGCCCGTTGAGCCCGGTATTGGCCAGCACCGGCCCCGGATCGGGCTGCACGAAAAGCCCCGCCGCGAACGAGAGGAGAAGATAGCCATGCGCCACGCGGCCGGGGAAGAACGGGTTCGCCTTCGCCGCCGCCTCGTCCATGTGGGCGTAGAAGGTGTCGCCGGTGAACCGGGCGAAATGCTCGATGTCGTCGAGCGTCACCTCCCGGTCCGCGGTGCGGATCGTCTCGCCGATCTCAAGCGCGTCGAAGCGCCGCGTGAACGGGTGCGCCGGCGCCGGATGACCGGGCGCGCCGGCGATGTGGGTTCCGGAAATGGCGGAGAGGAGCCGCGGGCTCCCCTGCACCGCCGTCCGCTGCATCAGGTGGAGGACGCCGCGGATGCCGCCCAACTCCTCGCCGCCGCCGGCCCGGCCCGGCCCGCCATGGACCATGTGGGGGACGGGGGCGCCGTGGCCGGTCGCCTCCTTCCCGGCGTCGCGGTCGGCGAAATAGAGCCGCCCGTGCCAGGCGCCCGCCTCCGCCACGATCTCGGCCGCGAAATCCGGGTCATGGGTGAAGACCGAGGCGACGAGGGAGCCGCCGCCGCGATTGGCGATCTCCGCCGCCTCCGCCGCGCCCCGATAGGGCATCAGCGTGGCGACCGGGCCGAAGGCCTCCACCTCGTGCGGCGCCGACGCCGCGAGCGGGTCGTCGGAGCGGAAGAGGACCGGCGCCATGAAGGCGCCCGTCAGGCCGGCCGGAACCTCGCCCCGCCAGACCGTCTCGCAGGCCGCGCCGATCCGCGCCGCCGCCGCCGCCACGTCGTCCCGCTGGCGGAGCCCGGCGAGGGCGCCGAGCTTCGTCGCCGGGTCCCGCGGGTCCCCCGGCGGGGTCGCCGCGAGCCGCTCGGCGAGCGCCGCGCCGAGCGCGTCGAGCCGGTCGGCCGGGGCGAGGATGCGGCGGATCGCGGTGCATTTCTGCCCGGCCTTCACCGTGATCTCCCGCGCCGCCTCGCGCAGGAACGCGTCCCATTCCGGCGTCCCCGGCGCGGCGTCGGGGCCGAGGATCGCGGCGTTGAGGCTGTCCTGCTCGGCATGGAACCGCACCGCGCCGCGGATGAGGTTCGGGGCGCCCCGGAGCTTCGCCGCGGTGGCGGCGGAGCCGGTGAAGCTCACCACGTCCTGCGGCCCGAGCCGGTCCAGAAGGTCCCCGACCGGGCCGCAGACGAGCTGAACCGACCCCTCCGGCAGAACCCCGCTCTCCACCATCATGCGGAAGCAGGCATGGGTGACATAGGCCGTCTCGGTCGCCGGCTTAACGATGATCGGCAGGCCCGCCAGCACGGTCTGCGCCAGCTTCTCCAGCATCCCCCAGACCGGGAAGTTGAAGGCGTTGATCGCCACCGCCACGCCCCGGAGCGGCGTGTAGGCGTGGAGCCCCTTGAAGCCGCCGGCGCGGGAGAGCGTCTCCACCGGCCCGTCCACATAAAGCTTGCCGTCCGGCAGATGCCGCCGCCCCATCGAGGCGTAGGCGAAAAGCGTCCCGATCCCGCCCTCGATGTCGACGGCGGAATCCGCGCGGGTCGCCCCGGTGGCGAAGGAAAGCTCGTAGAGCGCCTCCTTCCGCTCGGCGAGATAGGCCGCCAGCGCCTTCAGCATCCGCGCCCGGTCATGGAAGCCGAGCGCGCGGAGCGCCGGGCCGCCCACCGCCCGCGCATGCTCCGCCATCGCCCCGACCTCGGGCGCGACCGCGCCGGAACGCGCCACCTCCGCGCCGGTCACGGCGTCGAACACCGGGCGCGTCTCGGCCGGCGCGGCCCAACGCCCGGCGACATAGCTTTCGAGGAGCATGGAAGACCCTTTCACTGCACCCGGCCGGGAAGCCGGGCGAAGCCGCGGAACCTCACGCGGCCGCCGCGCTTCGCGCCGGGAAGAAGGCGATAGTCGGGAAAGCGCGCGAGGAACCGGCCGAGCGCGACCCGCCCTTCCATCCGCGCCAGGGTGAAGCCGACGCAGGTATGCGCCCCGCCGCCGAAGCCGAGATGCCGGTTCGGCTTCCGCCCCACGTCGAACCGCTCGGGCTCCGGGAATTGCCGCGGGTCGCGATTGGCCGCGGCGATGCAGAGATGGATCCGCGTGCCGGGCGCCAGCCGCTCGCCATGGAACACCGCCTCGCCGGTCGTCACCCGGTTGCCGAGCTGGTTCGAGGACTGGAAGCGCAGCACCTCCTCCACCGCCGTCGGCGTCAGCGACGGGTCGGCGAGGAGGCGGGCGCGCTCGCCCGGCCGCTCATGGAGCTCGAAAAGCGCGTTGCCGATCAGGTTCGTCGTCGTCTCGTGGCCGGCGTTGAGGATGAAGATGCAGTTCTGGATCAGCTCCTCCGCGGAAAGCCCGCCCTCCGCGTCCGAGGCCATCAGCCGGGTCAGCACGTCCGTCTCCGGGTCGCCCGGCCGGGCGCGGCGGCGGCGGATCAGGTCGCTCAAGTAGGCGGAGAAGGCCTCCACCGCCCGGTTGCCCTCGGCTTCCTGCGCCGGAGAGATCGCCGGCTCCAGCGCGCCGAGGATGGCGATGGACCAGTCGCGGAGCGGCCCCCGCTCCTCATGCGGCATGTCGAAGAGGTTGCCGATCACCTCGATCGGGATCGCCGCGGCGAAATCCTCTATGAGGTCGGCCTCGCCCGTCTCCGCCAGCCGGTCCAGCAGCCGCTCCACCAGGCGGATCAGGGCCGGCTCCATCGCCGCCACGGCGCGGGGCGTCATAGCGCCCACCATGATCCGCCGCACCCGGGTATGGAGCGGCGGGTCGTTGAATACGAGGGAGGTGGTGTGATGCCGGAAAAGCGGCGTCCCGGCCCCGTATTTCGCGCCGAACTCGGCCTTCTTGTCGGAGGAGAAGAGGCCCGTGTCGCGATAGACGCGGTCGAGATCCTCCCAGCGGGAGAGCATGGCCGACCCGTCCGGAAACCGCTTCGCCGGGGCGTGCTCGCGGAGCGCGTTCCAGGTCGGAAACGGATCCTCGGCGAAGCCGGGCGGCAGGTTCTGGATGTCGAAACGGGCGGCGATTTCCGCCGGTTCCATCGCGCCCTCCCGCCGTTACTCTCCCGCCCGAAGCCGTTGAGTCGGCCTCTTCGACATGTTACGAAATCTGCATGGACGCCGCGAAAATTGCAACATATAGCGCCCGTGCGATGTGGGCCCGGGACGACGCCTCGAAATGGCTTGGGCTGACGCTCGACGAGGTCGGGCCGGGCCGGGCGCGGATGTCGCTCATCGTGGCGAAACACCATACGCAGGGGCACGACATGTGCCATGGCGGCTACATCTTCACGCTGGCCGACAGCGCCTTCGCCTTCGCCTGCAATTCCTACAACGAGATCACCGTCGCCCAGCACAACACGATCAGCTTCCTCGCCTCCGCCTGGGAGGGAGACGTGCTGACGGCCGAATGCCGGGAGGTCTTCCGCAAGGGGCGCTCCGGCCTCTATGACGTCGCGGTGACCAACCAGAAGGGCGAAAAGATCGCCGAGATGCGGGGCGCGTCGCGCACCATCAAGGGGCGGCATTTCGACCCCGAGACCGTGGAGGAACGGGAATGACCGAGGCTTACATCTGCGCGGGCCTCCGCACGCCGATCGGCCGCTACGGCGGCGCGCTCTCCGCGGTGCGGCCGGACGATCTCGGCGCACATGTGATCCGCGAACTGATGGCGCGCGCGCCGGGCCTGCCCCCCGAGGCGGTGGACGACGTGATCTTCGGCTGCGCCAACCAGGCGGGCGAGGACAACCGCAACGTCGCGCGCATGTCGCTCCTCCTCGCGGGCCTGCCGGAGACGGTGCCGGGCGCCACGATCAACCGGCTCTGCGGCTCCGGCCTCAACGCGGTCGGCGTCGCCGCGCAGGCGATCCGCGCCGGCGAGGCGGAGGTGATCGTCGCCGGCGGCGTCGAGAGCATGAGCCGCGCGCCCTATGTCCAGTCGAAGCCCACGGCCGCCTTCGACCGGGGCGTCGAGCTGTTCGACACCACCATCGGCTGGCGCTTCGTCAACCCGAAGATGAAGGCCGAATTCGGCGTCGATTCGATGCCGGAGACGGCCGAGAACGTCGCCGAGGAATGGCAGATCAGCCGCGAGGCGCAGGACGGCTTCGCCCTCCGCAGCCAGGAACGCGCCATCGCGGCGCGCGAGCGCGGCCGCTTCGCCAAGGAGATCGCGCCCGTCTCGATCCCGATGCGGAAGGGCGACCCGATCACCGTGGCGCATGACGAGCATCCCCGCGCCACCACGCTGGAGGCGCTGGCCAAGCTGCCGACGCCGTTCCGCAAGGGCGGCACCGTCACCGCCGGCAACGCCTCCGGCGTCAACGACGGCGCGGCGGCCCTCATCATCGCCAGCGGCGCGGCGGCGGAGCGCTACGGCCTCACGCCCATCGCCCGGATCGCCGGCATGGCGGTGGCCGGCGTGCCGCCGCGGATCATGGGCATCGGCCCGGCCCCGGCCTCGCGCAAGCTGATGGAGCGGCTCGGCCTCTCGATCGGCGAGATCGACGTGGTGGAGCTGAACGAGGCCTTCGCCGCGCAGGGCCTCGCGGTGATGCGCGAACTCGGCCTTCCGGACGACGCCGAACACGTCAATCCGAACGGCGGCGCCATCGCCCTCGGCCACCCGCTCGGCATGTCGGGCGCGCGCCTCGCGCTCACCGCCGCGCTCGAACTCAAGGAGCGGGACGCGAAGCGCGCGCTCTGCACGATGTGCATCGGCGTCGGCCAGGGCATCGCGCTGATGCTTGAGGCGGCCTGAGGCCCGGGCGACACGGCGTGGCGGCTTTTTGCGAAATGCATTGAAATGCGCCCCGCCCTTTCGCATCTTTGCGGTCTCAGGGACTCGATTTCGCTACGGAGCGCGCGGGTATGTCGACCCTCGCGAAACTCGTCGGTCATGACTTCGCGCCGGGCGCAGAGCCGAGCCGGTTCGAATCGCTCGCGACCACGTTCGGGGAGATCGCCGGAACGGCGATCGTCCTCCTCGTCGTGGCGCTCGTCGTCGTCGTCCTGGTTCGGGTGCTGGCCGCGCAGTTCATGCCGGCGCAGGCGCATCGCGGGCCAGAGGCCGAGGAGCCCGGCCTCGAAGCCTATGCCGGCGGCGACAGCCGCAGCCTTCGCAAGGCCCGCGAGGCGGAGCGCGACGAGGCGCTCTACGCCTACCGCCCGGACCCGGAGCTTCGCGCCGAGAACCGCGCCACCTGAGCGCAGCCCCCGCACGCCTTCGAACAGCTCGCCTTCCCACCGCCCGACTGACCAACGACAGACGACGCGCGCGCCCCGCGGCGCGACGCGGCGCATGAGGAGCGCCCGCCATGAAGGACCTGACCCCGCCTCGCGAGAGCCTGGAGCCGATCGAGATCGCCAGCCGCGACGAGATCGAGGCGCTGCAGCTCGACCGGCTGAAATGGTCGCTCCGCCACGCCTATGAGAACGTGCCCTTCCACCGCGCCCGGTTCGACGCGGCCGGGGTCCGGCCGGAGGACCTGAAAAGCCTCGCCGATCTCGCGAAATTCCCCTTCATGACCAAGGGCGACCTCCGCGACCACTATCCGTTCGGCCTCTTCGCCGCGCCGCGCGAGAAGATCGTGCGGCTCCACGCCTCCTCCGGCACCACCGGCAAGCCCACCGTCGTCGGCTACACGCCGAAGGACATCGACACATGGGCCGGGCTCGTCGCCCGTTCGATGCGCGCCTCGGGCGTGCGGCCGGGCGACGTCGTCCACGTCGCCTATGGCTACGGCCTCTTCACCGGCGGGCTCGGCGCCCATTACGGCGCGGAAAGGCTCGGCTGCACCACCGTCCCCGTCTCCGGCGGCATGACGCCGAGGCAGGTGCAGCTGATCGAGGATTTCGGCGCCTCGGCGATCATGATCACGCCCTCCTACATGCTCTCGGTGCTCGACGAGTATCGCGCGCAGGGGCGCGACCCGCGGCGGAGCCCGCTCCAGGTCGGCATCTTCGGGGCCGAGCCCTGGACCAACGCGATGCGGAAGGAGATCGAGGACGCCTTCGACATGCATGCGGTGGACATCTACGGCCTCTCCGAGGTGATGGGCCCCGGCGTCGCCAACGAATGCGTCGAGACGAAGGACGGCCTCCATGTCTGGGAGGATCACTTCCTGCCGGAGATCGTCGACCCCGCCACCGGCGCGCCGCTGCCCGATGGCGAGATGGGCGAGCTGGTCTTCACCACGCTCACCAAGGAAGGCCTGCCCATCATCCGCTACCGGACGCGGGATCTGACGCGGCTTCTGCCTGGCACCGCCCGCTCGATGCGGCGCATCGAGAAGATCACCGGCCGGTCGGACGACATGATGATCCTTCGCGGCGTCAACGTCTTCCCGACCCAGCTTGAGGAGCAGCTTCTAAAGGTCCGCTCCCTCGCCCCGCATTTCCAGGTCGAGCTCACCCGCGAGGGGCGGCTCGACGAGATGACGCTGCTGGTCGAGGCCGCGGAGGCCCATGCCGGCGAGGAGGCGCGCTTCAAGTCGGCGCTCGATCTCTCCGCGCTGGTGAAGGACCATGTCGGCGTCACCGTCCGGGTCGTCGTGGTCGATCCGGGCGCGGCGCCGCGGAGCCAGGGCAAGGCGGTCCGCGTGGTGGACAAGCGCCCGAAGTGAAGGACCCGCTCGAAGCCCCGATCGCCCGGCTCCGGGCCGAAGGCCGGCTGCGGGTCTGGTCGCTCGCCGTCACCTTCTTCGGAGACGCCGCCGCGCCGCGGGGCGGGGCGATCGCGATGGCGGATCTTTCGCGCCTCCTCGAACGGGTCGGGGCGGAGCCGGGCGCCGTCCGCACCGCGCTCTCCCGCCTCGCGCGGGACGGCTGGGTGGAGCGGAGCCGGGACGGGCGGCGGAGCTACTATCGCCTCGCGGGCCGCGGCCTCGCCGAAAGCCTCGCCGCCGCGCCGCGGATCTACGCCGCCGAGCCGCCGGAATGGGACGGGACATGGACTGTCGTGATCGGCGAGGGCGAGCCGCCCGAGGGCTTCCGCCGCATCGCCCCCGGCGCCTTCCTCGCGCCCGGCGCGGCGCCCGCGCCCGAGGGGGCCTTCGCGATACGCGGCGGAACCGGCGCGCCGCCGGCCTGGGCCCGCGCCGCCCTCTCGCCGCCGCCGCTCGCCGCCCGCTACGCGGCGCTCGCCAGGGCGTGGGAGGGGTTCGCGCCGCCCGAGGCGCCGGAGGCGGCGATGGCCGCGCGGCTCCTCCTCCTCCATGACTGGCGCCGCACCCTCCTCCGCGACGCGCCGCTGCCCCGCGCGCTCCGGCCCGAAGGCTGGCCCGGCGCGCGGGCGCGAGACGCCGTGGCCCGGCTCTATCGCGCCCTCGTCCCCGCCTCGGAGGCCTGGCTCGACGGCTGCGAGGCCGCCCCCGGCGCCCCGCTGCCGAAACCCGACGCCGCGTTCCGGGGCCGGTTCGGCGGCCTCTGAGCCGCACCCGTCCGGCCGTACCGCCCGGGCGACCTGCCCGGGCCGCGCCCGACCCTCCCCCCGGGAGGGCGCGTTGGCGATGTCGCCGGCCGCTCAGTCGTCGTTCGGGGCTTTGAGGATAAACCGCGGACCACATGCGCCGCTCGCGCCCACCCAATGTCGGGCGCGCCCCTCGCCGCCTCGCCCGACCAGCGGGAAATTCGTCGCGCCGCCCGAATTTCTCATGAAATCATAATCTTGTAGAGCCTATCAACCTTGATACGCCCCGCCCCGCCGGTTTCGTGATAGCCTCCGCCGGCGACCCGGCCGGAGAACCCGCCATGCCGACCTATCATGACCTTCGCACCGCGGCGGACCTCGCGGAGCGCGACTACGCCCAGGTCTTCCCCAACCTCGACGAGGCGGCGCGGCGGGAGATCATCGACGGAATCCTGCGGCTGAAGACCGCGCTCCGCGCCCGGCTGCCGGCGAAACGGTCGGACGGGAACCTCCTCTTCGCGAGCTGGAACATCCGCGAATTCGGCCATCTCGCGCGGCGCCTGCCCGAGGCCTATCACTGGATCGCCGAGATCGTCTCGCATTTCGATCTCGTCGCGATCCAGGAAGTGAAGCGCACGCTGAAGGACCTCGACATCCTGATGCGCCTCCTTGGCGACGACTGGGCCTATCTGATGACGGACCAGACCGGCGGCGCCTCCGGCAACAAGGAGCGCTCCGTCTATCTCTACGACAGGCGCCGGGTGGAGCCTTCGGGCCTCTCCGGCGAGGTCTCCGCCTGGCCGGAACTCCGCGCCGGCATCGCCTTCGAGAGCGCGCCGCCGCCCGAGCAGCTCTCCCGCTCGCCGCATGTCACCGGCTTCATCACCGGCTGGAAGCGCTTCGCGGTCGTCAACGTGCACCTCGCGCCGGGGGGCGGCGAGGCCGACATGCGGCTCCGCCGCGACGAGGTGCGGCTTCTCCTCGGCGCCCTCGCCGAGGCGCGGGACGGGACCTGGACCGACAACCTGATCCTCGTCGGCGACATGAACCTCTACGCCGCCGGCGACGGGCCGACCGTCGCCCTTCTCGACGCCGCCGGCTACGAGGAGCCGCCGGCCCTCGCCGGCCTTCCCACTAACGCCGCCGGCACCGAGGCCTATGACCGGATGTTCCTCACCCGGAACGACTATTTCCGCCTCGGCTCGGGGCCGGGCGGGCAGCCGGGCGGCGGGGTGGTGGACGTCTTCGCCCATGTCTTCCGAGACGCCGACAAGCCGCGCTACCGCGATGCGGTGATCGAGGCCTATGGCGGCTCTCGGGACATCGCGGGGGACGCCGGCGTCTTCGACGGCTACTGGCGGACCCACTGGCGCACCCGCCAGCTTTCCGACCACATGCCGATCTGGATCG
>CALFYQ010000137.1 GCA_937952085.1 uncultured Paracoccaceae bacterium
TGGCGACGCCGACATCCGCCGCCGCGAGCGCCGGCGCGTCGTTCACGCCGTCGCCGACGAAGGCGAGCCGGCCGGCGGCGCGGAGCCGGCGCACCGCCTCGACCTTGCCTTCGGGCAGCACCTCGGCCTCCACCTCGTCGATCCCGAGCCGGGCCGCGACGGCTTTCGCAGTGCGGGAATTGTCGCCCGTCACCATGGCGAGCCGGAGCCCGAGGCCGCGGAGTGCGGCCAGCGCCTCGGGCGCGCCCTCCCGGATCGGGTCGGCGACGGCGAAGATCGCGGCGAGCCGCCCGCCGATGGCGGCGTAGAGCGGCGTCTTGCCCTCGTCGCCGAGCCGCGCGGCCTCGGCGGCGAGGGGCGCGACGTCGATCCCGAGCCGGGCCATGAACCGGTCGGCCCCGACGGAGACGGCCTCGCCTCCCGCTTCGGCCGAGACGCCGTAGCCGGTGACGCTCTCGAACGTCGTCACGGCGGGGAGGGAGAGCCCCTCAGCCTCCGCCGCGGCGACGAGGGCGCGGCCGATCGGGTGTTCGGACTTCGCCTCGGCCGCGGCGACGGCGGCGAGGACCGGGCCGCGCGCGAAGCCGTCGGCGAGGATGAGGTCGGTCAGCCTCGGCTTGCCCTCGGTCAGCGTGCCGGTCTTGTCGAAGGCGATGGCCTCGACGCCGCCGAGCGCCTGGAGCGCCTCGCCCTTGCGGAAGAGCGCGCCAAGCTCCGCGCCGCGCCCGGTCCCGACCATGATCGAGACCGGCGTGGCGAGGCCCATCGCGCAGGGGCAGGCGATGATCAGCACCGCCACCGCGTTCACCAGCGCGAAGGAGAGCGCCGGGTCCGGCCCGAAGACGAGCCAGACGAGGAAGGTCGCCGCCGCCGCGGCCATCACTACGGGGACGAACCACATCGTCACCTGGTCCACCAACGCCTGGATCGGCAGCTTGCCGCCCTGCGCCGCCTCGACCATGCGGATGATCTGCGCGAGCATCGTCGCCTCGCCCACCGCCTCGGCGCGGAAGGCGAAGGCGCCGGCGCCGTTCACCGTGCCGCCGACCACCTTCGCGCCCGGCGCCTTGGCGACCGGGGCGGGCTCGCCCGAGATCATGCTCTCGTCGACCCAGCTTTCGCCCTCGATCACCGCGCCGTCGACCGGAACGCGCTCGCCGGGGCGGATCTCGACGATGTCGCCGGTCTTCACCGCGTCGAGCGGAATCTCGGCCGCCGCGCCCTCCCGCCGCACGCGGGCGGTGCGGGGCCGGAGGCTGACGAGCCGGCGGATCGCCTCCGAGGTGCGGCCCTTGGCCCGCGCCTCGAGGAGGCGGCCGAGCAGGATCAGCGTGACGATCATCGCCGCCGCCTCGAAATAGACATGCGCCGCGCCGGCGGGGAGGAGCCGCGGCGCGAAGGTGGCGACGGTCGAATAGCCCCAGGCGGCGAGCGCGCCGAGCGCGACGAGGCTGTTCATGTCGGGCGCGAGGCGGGCGAGCGCCGGCAGACCCTTGGCGAGGAAGCGCCGGCCGGGGAAGGCGAGCACCAGCGTCGTCAGCACGAACTGGAGAAGCCAGGAGGCCTCCCGCCCGATCGTCTCGGCCACGAAGTGATGGAAGGCGGGGACGAGATGGCCGCCCATCTCCAGCACGAAGACGGGGAGCGTCAGCGCGGCGGAAACGAGAAGGTCGCGCCGGAGGCCGGCCTCCTCCGCCGCCTTCCGCGCGGCGATCTCGGCCTCGGCCTCGCCGGCGGCGCGGGCGAGGCGGGCGTCGTAGCCTGCCTTCTCCACGGCCGCGATCAGCGCCGCTGGGTCGGCGGCGCCCGTCACCGTGGCGCGCTCGGCCGCGAGGTTGACCGAGACCGAGGCGACGCCCGGCAGCGCCGCGAGCGCCTTTTCCACCCGCGCCACGCAGGAGGCGCAGGTCATCCCCTCGATCTCCAGCTCGACCGGCCGCGCGCGGACGTCGTAGCCCGCATCCTCGATGGCGGCGACGAGCGCGGCGCGGTCGAGCCCGTGGCCCGTCGCCTCCGCCCGCTCCGCCGCAAGGTTCACCGCCGCGCTTTCGACGCCCGGCGTCTTCTTAAGCGCGCGTTCGACCCGCGCGACGCAGGAGGCGCAGGTCATCCCCTCCACATCGAAGGTCAGGGTGACGGGATCTCCGCCCATCGGAGCGGGGTGGTGCGTGTTCATGGCGTCGTCGCCTCTTTCGGCTCCGGTTTCGAGGCAGAGATAGGGTTTCCCATGATGGGAAGGTCAAGCCCTTCGCGCGCCCCTTGACCTTCCCTCCGTGGGAAGCCCTATCTCCGCCGCGGATGTGAAACCGAAGGCGGCTCAGATGCTGTTCCAGATCGAATCGATGCATTGTGGCGGCTGCGTCCGCGGCGTGACGAAGGCGATCCGCTCCGTAGATCCGACGGCGGAGGTCGCGGCCGATCTCGACGCGCACGAGGTGCGGGTGACGAGCGGCGCGGCGCGGGAGGCGCTGGTCGCCGCCTTGACCGAGGCCGGGTTCGCGCCGGCCTGACCTTTCGCCGAACCGCCGCGCCGCCGCGATTGACAAGACGCGTGGCGCGGCGATCATGGCGGCGATGGGGGCCCGCGATCTCCCCACGAGGCGTCAGCCCAAGCTCGCGTTCCGATTGACCCCGATTGTGAGGGAGGAACGCCCATGCCTGCGCCCGACGCCATCTCGCCGGAGAAGCTCGCGAAGCTGATCGGCACCCCGAAATGCCCTGTCCTGCTCGATGTTCGCCGGGAGGAGGTCCGCGCCGCTGACCCGCGCCTCCTGCCGGGCGCGCGGGCGCTGCCTGACGCCGCGCTCACGCCCGAGGCGCTCGGCCGGATCGCCGCCGAGGCGCGCGGCCCGATCGTCGTCTATTGCGCCGAAGGCCATCGGCTGGGGCAGGGTGCGGCGGCGCTGATGCGCGCCGAGGGGGCCGCGGCCGAGTATCTCGAAGACGGATTCGAAGGCTGGAAGGCGGCCGGCCTGCCGCTGGTCGATCTCTCGAAAGTCACAGCGCGGGATGCGGCGGGGCGGAGCCTATGGGTGACGCGCTCCCGCCCGAAGATCGACCGGATCGCCTGCCCCTGGCTCATCCGCCGCTTCGTCGACCCGTCGGCGCGGTTCCTCTTCGTCGCGCCCGCGGAGGTGGAGGGCGTGGCGGAGCGGTTCGGGGCCGCGCCCTTCGACATCGAGGGCGCGTTCTGGAGCCACCGGGGCGCGGCCTGCGCGTTCGACGTGATGATCGATGAGTTCGGCCTCGGGACCGAGCCGCTCCTCGGCCTCGCCGCCATCGTGCGCGGCGCGGACACGGGGCGGCTGGATCTTGCGCCGGAGGCGGCGGGGCTTCTCGCCGTCTCGCTCGGCCTCTCGCGGATGTTCGCGGACGATCTCGCGCAGCTCGAAGCCGGCATGGCGATCTATGACGCGCTCTATCGCTGGCGGCGGGACGCGACGTCGGAGACCCACAACTGGCCCTCGAACCGCGTCGGGGCGGCGGCGTGAGCGCGGGGGCGGCCCCTGCGGGCGGCATGCCGACGCCCTATCCGACGCTCGGCGAGGCGGCGCGGGTCTGGGCGCGGATCGCGCTCCTCTCCTTCGGCGGGCCGGCGGGGCAGATCGCGGTGATGCACCGCATCCTCGTCGAGGAGAAGCGGTGGCTGGGGGACGGAAGGTTCCTCCACGCGCTCAACTTCTGCATGCTGCTGCCGGGGCCGGAGGCGCAGCAGCTCGCCACCTATGTCGGCTGGCTGCTGCACGGCGCGCGGGGCGGGCTGATCGCCGGGGCGCTCTTCGTCCTGCCGGGCGCCGTCTCGATCATGGCGCTGAGCTGGGTCTATGCGCTCTGGGGCGCGGTCGGGGCGGTCGACGCGCTCTTCTTCGGGCTGAAGGCGGCGGTCCTCGCCATCGTGCTGCAGGCGGTGGCGCGGGTCGGCCGGCGGGCGCTCCGGAACGGGGCGATGCGGGGGCTCGCCGCGCTTTCCTTCCTCGCGATCTTCGCCTTCGGCGCGCCCTTTCCGCTCATCGTCGCGGGCGCGGCGCTGATCGGCTTCGCCGGCGCGCGGCTCGGCTGGCGGGCCTTCGCGGCGGGCGGCGGGCACGCCGCGGCCGGCGGGGCGGTGGTCGAGGACGCCGATACGCTGCTAGGGGCGGAGGCGGCGGGGCCGGATGCGGCGGCGCGGCGCGGCGCGCTCCGGGTCGGGCTGGCGGCGCTGGCGCTCTGGCTCCTGCCGGTCGGCGCGCTTCTCCTTGCGGCGCCTGACGGTGTCTTCGCCGGGATCGCCGTCTTCTTCTCGAAGATGGCGGTCGTCACCTTCGGCGGGGCCTATGCCGTTCTCGCCTATGTGGCGCAAGAGGCGGTCGGCGCCTTCGGCTGGCTGGCGCCGGGGGAAATGCTGGACGGGCTCGGCATGGCGGAGACGACGCCGGGGCCGCTGATCATGGTGCTCCAGTTCGTCGGCTTCCTCGCCGCCTTCCGCGAGGCGGGGTGGGAGGGCGCGCTGCTGGCCGGAACCCTCGGAGGGCTGCTGACGACCTGGGTGACCTTCGCGCCCTGCTTCGCCTGGATCTTCCTCGGCGCGCCCTGGATGGAGCGGCTGCGGGGGAGCCGCGCGCTCTCGGCCGCGCTCGGCGCGGTGACGGCGGCGGTGGTGGGGGTGATCCTCAACCTCGCGGTCTGGTTCGCGATCCATACCGTCTTCGGAGAGGTCCGGTCGATTTCGGCCGGGCCGCTGCGGCTCGACCTGCCGGTGGTCGGTTCCCTGAACGGGGCGGCGGCGGGGCTCGCGGCGCTCACCCTGATCGCGGCGTTCCGGCTCAGGCTCGGGATCGGATGGGTGCTGGGCGGGGCGGCCGGGCTGGGGCTCTTGCTGCATTTCGCGGGGCTCGCCTGACGCCGCGTTTCAAGGTTGAAAGCGGGCTCAAGTCTCTGTGGCGCTTGAAACATCAGATATTATGAATGTGAAAATTTGTGGTGAGCGGCGCGATGAGGGGCGCGGCCGACCCAGGGAGGGCGCCGTGACGGTTGGGCGGGGGCGGTTGATGGCGCCGCACCGGACGACCTTCGAGCTTCTCGATACGTCGGAGGGCGCCCGACCCCGGGATGGGTCAGGCGCGGCCCGGGCCGGTCGCCCGGTCCGGGAGTGGCAGGGAGCGCGGCGCGACTTCGCCGGCGTGGGTCGGTCTAGAACGACCTCGGCAGCCCGAGGATGTGCTCGGCGACGTAGGACATGATGAGGTTCGTCGAGATCGGCGCCACCTGGTAGAGCCGGGTCTCGCGGAACTTCCGCTCCACGTCGTAGTCGGCGGCGAAGCCGAAGCCGCCATGGAACTGGAGGCAGGCGTTGGCGGCGGCCCATGAGGCCTCGGCGGCGAGGTATTTCGCCATGTTCGCCTCGGCCCCGCAGTCCTCGCCGGCGTCGAACTTCCGCGCCGCCTCGAAGCGCATCAGGTTCGCCGCCTCGACATCGATGAAGGCCTTCGCGATGGGGAACTGCACGCCCTGGTTCTGGCCGATCGGCCGGTCGAAGACGACGCGCTCCTTCACATAGGCGGAGACCTTCTCGACGAACCAGTAGCCGTCGCCGATGCATTCCGCGGCGATCAGCGTCCGTTCCGCGTTCAGCCCGTCGAGGATGTAGCGGAAGCCGCGGCCCTCCTCGCCGATCAGGTTCTCGGCGGGAATTTCGAGATCGTCGAAGAAAAGCTCGTTCGTCTCGTGGTTCACCATGTTGCGGATCGGCTTGACCGTGAGGCCCCTGCCGATGGCGTCCCGGAGATCGACGAGGAAGACCGAGAGGCCGTCCGCCTTCCGCTTCACCTCCGAAAGCGGCGTGGTGCGGGCGAGGAGGATCATCAGGTCCGAATGCTGGATCCGGCTGATCCAGACCTTCTGGCCGTTGACGACATAGCGGTCGCCTTTGCGGACCGCGGTCGTCTTCAGCTTCGTCGTGTCGGTGCCGGTGGTGGGCTCCGTCACGCCCATCGACTGGAGCCGCAATTCGCCGGTGGCGATCTTCGGCAGGAGGCGGCGCTTCTGCGCCTCCGAGCCGTGCCGGAGGAGCGTGCCCATGTTGTACATCTGGCCGTGGCAATGGCCGGCATTGCCGCCGCCGCGGTTGATCTCCTCCATGATGATCGTCGCCTCGGTGAGGCCGAGGCCGGAGCCGCCATATGCTTCCGGGATCATCGCGGCGAGCCAGCCGGCCTCGGTCAGCGCGTCGATGAACTCGACCGGGTAGGTCGCCGCCTCGTCATGCCTGCGGTGGTATTCGGCCGGGAAGCGGGCGCAAAGCTCGCGGAGCGCGGCGCGAAGCTCGGGGTGGGATTCGGCGAGGGCGGACTTCACTTCACGTCTCCAAACTCGACCTTGGCCTTCATCGCCAGGCCGCCGCGGTGGTTGGCGACCCAGAGATCGGCCGTCTTGCCGTCTTCCGAAGGCATGCCGCGAACGGTCAGCGGCACGCCGTCGAAGGTGGGCGAGAGGGCGCGGAAGGAGAAGCCGGCGATCCGCGCCTCGGGCCGGGCGCGGCGGGCGAGGTCCACCAGCAGCGTCGCCATTAGCGGCCCGTGGACGACGAGGCCGGGATAGCCTTCGACGCCGGTCACATAGGTCCGGTCATAGTGGATGCGGTGGCCGTTGAAGGTGAGCGCGGAGTAGCGAAAGAGGAGAACCGTGTCCGGCGTCAGCGTGCGGGACCATGCGGCCTCCGCCGGGGCGGGGGCGGCCAGCTTCGCCGCCGGGCCGCCGAGCCCGCGATAGACGATGTCGTGCTCGTCGGTCGCCAGCGCGGGACCGCCGGGCTCGGCGATCTCGTGCCGCACGGTGACGAAGACGAGCTTGCCCGCCGCGCCCTCCTTCGGCTCGACCGCGGTGATGGTGGAGCGTTTCTCGACGCGCATGCCGACGCGGAGATCGCCGGGGAAGGAGAGGCGGCTCCCCGCCCACATCCGCCGCGGCAGGTCGTGCACCGGGGGGAGGAAGCCGCCTCGGCCGGCATGGCCGTCCGGCCCGAGCTCGGATTGCGGCTCCTGCGGCAGGAAGTGGAGCCAGTGGGCGAGGGGCGGGGCGAGGTCGCCGTCCCGGTGCGGCGGGTCGTCCCGGTCCAGCGTGGCGGAAAGCCGGTCGAGCGCGCTGGCGGAGATCACGTCCTCGCGGCGCTCGGTCCTGCCGATCCAGCGGCGGTAATCCTGTTCTGTCATCGCGTGTCTCCCGATCCATGCGTCGCGCGAAAGGGGCGCGAAGGCAATGGCGCGGGGTCAGGCGCCAGGGGCGCCGCCCTTCCAGCCGATGGCGAGGATCGTGGTGTCGTCGGTCGGCGGCCGGCCGGCCTGGTGCGAGGCGACCGCCTCGTCGAGCGCGGCGACGACGGCGCGGGCGCCGGCCGGCGCGGCCTCGGCGGCGACGCGCTCGGCCGCCTCCTGGCCGAAGAGGGCGCCGCCCGGCGTTTCCGCCTCGGTCACGCCGTCGGTGAACATCAGCACGATGTCGCCGGGTTCGAGCCGGAGCCGGGCGGTGACGAAATCGGCGTCCTCGATCCAGCCGAGCGGGGCGACGGCGGGGAGCTCCACCGGGCGCCTCTCGCCGGCGGCGGAGAGGACGGTCGGCGGCTCGCAGCCGGCGGCGGCGAATTCGGCCTCGCCGGTTTCGGGGTCGATCCGGGCGAGGCAGAGGGTGACGAAGCCGCCCTTCTCGTGCCGCCAGGCGCGCGGGGCCTGGCGGTTGAACTCCCGCGCCACCTGGCTCATCGCCGCGCCGAGGGGGCCGCCGGTCCGGTCCGTCACCGCGCCGGCGATGGCCTTCGAAACCTGCGTGACGAGGCTCGCCTCCAGGCCCTTGCCGGAAACGTCGCCGACCGCGGCGAAGATCCGGCCGTCCGCGAGGCGGAGAAGCTCGAAGAAGTCTCCGCCGACCTCCTGCGCCGGGCGGCAGACCGAAGCGGTCTCGACCCCGAGATCGGAGAAGTCGGCGTCGAAGGGGAGGGAGCCGAGCTGGATCTCCCGCGCGGCGTCCATCCGCGCCTCGTCGCGGGCGCGGGTCTCGCGCGCCTCCAGAAGGTCCCGCCGGAGCTTCAGGAGCCGGCCATAGGCGACGGGCGCGCCGGCGAGGAGCGAGGCGAAGGCCGGCATGGTCGCGCCGAGAGCGATGCCGGCGAAGGCGAAGGCGGCCCAACTCGCCGCCAGGGGCAGGAGCGCGACGCCGAGGCCGAAGCCGAGGATGCCGCCGAGCGCCGGCGTGGCGAAGCGGACGAGCGCAAGGAGCGCGGCGAAGGCGGCGTAGGCGAGGCCGGCCTCGCGGCTCCAGTCCGGCGCCTCGATCACGCGGCCGGCGAGGAGGTTGTCGGCGGCGAGCGCCTGGATCAGCACGCCGGGCGCGCCGGTCGAGCCGCCGAGCGGGGTCGTGTACTGGTCGATTGAGCCGAGCCGGGTGAGGCCGAGGATGACGTGCTTGCCGGCGAGGCGCGCGGCCTCTGTCGTGTCGCCCTGGAGGAGCGCCCCGGCGGAGACGAGGCGGGAGGGGCTGGTCCCCTCCGGCCCGAGTTCCCGCAGCGCGCCGAAATCGAGCCAGAGCGCGAGCGAGCGGGTGAGCGGGGCAGGCGGCGGGCCGCTTCCGTCGGCGCGCATGAGGCGAAGCTCCCGCGCCGCGCCTTCGGCGAGAAAGCCCATCCGCGCGTCGAAGGAGAGACAGTCCGGGTCCGCCGCTTGGCAGACGGTCAGCGCGGCGACGGGGAGGGCGGGCAGGAACGCCTCCTGCGCCTTGCCGTCGCCGTCCCGCCAGGGCTGGCCGACGAAGGCGCGGGCGCGGCGGACCACGCCGTCCACGTCCTGCTCGGCGAAGGCGGCGCCGAACCCGCCGGCGGCCTGCTCGAAGAGCGCGAGCGGGAAGAGGAGGCAGGCGACGTGATAGGGCTGCGGCCGCTCGGCGAGCAGCTCCGGCTCGGCGCACTGGGTGAGGCCAGGGAGATCGTCGATCACCCGCGCGGCGCCGCCGGCGACCGCGAGGGCGGTCGGCGCGCTGCGGAGCGCGGCGGCGAGGCGGGCGTCTTCCGAGACGCCCATCATGTCGATCACCGCCGGCCCGTCGCGGCCGAAGGCGCGCATCAGGTTCACCTCGGAATAGGGGCCGGGCTCGGTCAGCAGGATGTCGAGCGTCAGCGAGCGCGGGCCG
>CALFYQ010000138.1 GCA_937952085.1 uncultured Paracoccaceae bacterium
ACGGCGCGCACGCGCGTCGGAATCTGGGCGCGCATCTCTCGTGAGCGCAAGGAGCTTCGCGACTTGCCGGATGACATTCTCCGGGATATCGGCGTGTCGCGCGCCGAAGCCGAAGCCGAGGCGCGTCGGCCGTTCTGGGATATCGGGCGGCGCTGACAACATGTGAAGTCGCGTCGCCGTCCGGTCGTCGGGCGGTCACGCGATCTTCACCTCGACCGGCGAAAATGTCGGCGAGTCGAAGTGGAGGCCCCGGCATGACGGGCGCGAGACAGTTCTGGCGGGTGGCGAAGGCCGCCCACGAGAAAGCGACCTTTCACGCGCGCTTCGGCATCGCCGGAGCCCAGATTCGGCGTGAGCGACGCCGGCGGCTGCTCCGGCGGGCGGCGACAACCGCCCCGCGGCCGGCGCTCTCCTAGGGGCGCGGCCCGAGCGGGTAGCGGGCGAGCGGCTCATAGGTCGGGCCGACGCGGCCGAGCGTCGAGCGGAAGAGCGTGAAGCTCCCGGCCCGAATCGGGCCGAAGAGAAAATGCCCGGTCGCCTCCAGCCAGCGCGCGACGCGGGCCGGCGACATCTCCCCCTGGTGGAGCCGCTTCAGCGTGACATGCGGGCGATAGCGCTCCGCCGCGGCTGCGAAGCCGGCGGCCCGGCCGGCCTGCTCGGCCTTTTCGTGGAGCCTCGTAAGCGCCGGCTCCGGCCCGGCCGCGGCGAAGAGCGCGCGCGGGCTCTTGCCGCCGAAGGCCCCGGTTCCGTCCAGCCGCCAGTCGAACGCCTCGGCGCGGAGCGCGCCGAGCGCGGCGTGAAGGTCTTCCGCCTTCCGACCGTCCGCCTCGCCGAAGAAGGCGAGGGTGAGGTGGAGGTTCTCCCATGCGGTGATCCGCCCCTCGGGCAGGCCGTGCTGGAGCGAGGCCAGCCGGTCCCGCGCCTCATCCGGCAGGTCGAGCGCGGCGAAGAGGCGAAGGCTCACTCGGCCTTCGCCCGCTCGTAGAGCTCGAGCGCGGCGGGGCCGAACTTCGCCACCAGCGCCTCGACGCCCGCCTCGTTCGGGTGGATCCCGTCGGACTGGAAGAGGCCGCCCTGGCCGACCAGCCCGTCGAGGAAGAACGGGTAAAGGAGCGCGTCGTGCTTCGCGGCCAGGTCGGGGAAGATCGTGTCGAACGCCTCCTTGTATTCCCGGCCGTAATTCAGCGGCGCCCGCATCCCGGCGAGGAGGACGGGCAGGCCCGACTGGCCCGCCTCGGTCAGGATCGCGTCGAGATTCTCCCGCGTCGCCTTCGGGTCCATGGCGCGGAGGAGATCGTTGCCGCCAAGCTCGACGATCAGCGCGTCCGCCCCGTCGGCGAGGGACCAGGCGAGCCGGGCGCGACCGCCGGCGGTGGTGTCGCCGCTGACGCCGGCGTTGACGACCACCGCGTCGGGCGCGCCGTTCGCGCGCAGCCAGGCTTCGAGTTTCGGCACGAATCCGTCTTCCGCGGCGAGGCCGTAGCCATGCGTGAGGCTGTCGCCGAGCGCGACGATGCGGACCTCCGCCGCCGCGGCGGAAGCGACGAGAGAGAGGAGGCCGGCGACGAGCGCCTTGCGCATCCCCCCAAGAGGCCCATATCGCAATGCGGCGAAGAACATGGCGGGCTCCCGATGACGGCGTTCTCTCTGGAAGATGTGCATCTGACGCTCGACGCCAAGTCCGGCAAGGTGGACATTCTCCGCGGCGTATCGCTCGAGGTCGAGCTTGGGCAGTCGCTCGGCGTGGTCGGGCCCTCCGGCTCCGGCAAGTCTTCGCTCCTGATGATCATGGCGGGGCTCGAACGGGCCAGCGGCGGCAGGGTGGCCGCGCTCGGCCGCGACCTGACGGCGATGGGCGAGGACGATCTCGCGCGGTTCCGGCGGGACAACATGGGCGTCGTCTTCCAGTCCTTCCACCTGATCCCGACCATGACGGCGCTCGAGAACGTCGCCGCGCCGCTCGAACTCGCCGGGGCGCGGGATGCGTTCGACCGGGCGGCGGAGGAACTGACGGCGCTCGGCCTCGGCCACCGGGCGGACCATTACCCGGCGCAGCTTTCGGGCGGAGAGCAGCAGCGCGTGGCGCTGGCCCGCGCCGCCGCGCCGCGGCCGAAGTTCCTCCTCGCGGACGAGCCGACCGGCAATCTCGACAGCGCGACGGGCGGAATGATCGTCGAGGCGCTCTTCGCGCTCCGGGAGCGGCACGGCGCGACGTTGATCCTCGTCACCCACGCGCCGGATCTCGCCGCGCTCTGCGACCGGGTGATCCGGATCGAGGACGGCCGCGCCACCGAGACGCCCGACGCCGCGCGGCAGGCGGCGTGACCGCCCCGCTCGCGCTCCGCTTCGCCCTGCGGGAAATGCGGGGCGGGCTCCGCGGTTTCCGCGTCTTTCTCGCCTGTCTCGCGCTCGGCGTCGCCGCGGTGGCGGCGGTGGGCTCGGTGAAGACCGCGATCGAGGCGGGGCTCGCGGCCAAGGGGCAGGAGATTCTCGGCGGCGACGCCGAGCTGAAGCTCACCTATCGCCGCGCCTCGCCGGACGAGCGGGCGCGGGTTTCGGAGGTGGCGCAGGCGGTTTCCGAGATCGTCGATTTCCGCTCCATGGCGGTGGCCGAGAGCCGGATCAGCGGCGAGACGGAGCGCGGGCTCACCCAGGCGAAGGGGGTGGACGCCGCCTATCCGCTCTACGGCGCGGTGGAACTCGACCCGCCGATGCCGCTTCAGGCGGCGCTGGAGGTGCGGGGCGGCGTTCCCGGCCTCGTCATGGACCGCGTGCTGATCGACCGCATCGGGCTCGAGATCGGCGACGAGGTGCGGCTCGGGACCAGCCGGTTCCAGCTTCGCGCCGCACTCGTCGCGGAGCCGGACGGCGTCTCGGGCGGGTTCGGGCTCGGGCCGCGGACGATGGTGCGGACCGAGGCGCTCGAAGGCTCGGGCCTCCTCGGCGAAGGCTCGTTCTATGAAAGCGCGCTGAGGCTCAGGCTCCCGCCCGGCGCCGATCTCGACGCGCTGAAGGCGCAGTTCGAGAAGGACGCCGAGGCCGGCGGCTGGCGCTGGCGCGACGCGCGGAACGGCGCGCCCGGCATCCAGCGCTTCGTCGAGCGGATGGCGGCGTTCCTCGTCCTCGTCGGGCTCGCGGCGCTGGCGGTCGGCGGGGTCGGCGTCGCCTCGGCGGTCCGGGCCTATCTCGGCGGCAAGACCGAGACCATCGCCACATTGAAGACGATCGGCGCGCCGTCGGGCCTCGTCTTCCGGGTCTATCTCATCCAGATCGGGCTTCTGACCGCGCTCGGCGTCGCGCTCGGCCTCGCGCTCGGGGCCGGGCTGCCGGCGCTTCTCGGGCCGCTCTTCGCGGGCTCGCTGCCGGTGCCGGCGCTCTTTGCGGTCTACGCCCGGCCGCTCGGCGAGGCGGCGCTCTACGGCGCGCTCGTCGCCTTCCTCTTCGCGCTCTGGCCGCTGGCGCGGGTGCGGGAGGTGCGTGCCGCGGCGCTCTTCCGCGACCTCGCCGCGCCGTCGCGGGCGTTGCCGCGGGGCGCGGACCTTTTCGCGATCCTCGCGCTCCTTCTCGCGCTCGTCGCCGCGGCGCTGGCCTTTTCCGGCGCGCCGATGCTGGCGAGCTGGTTCATCGGCGGCGTCGCGGCGGCGCTGATCGTGCTCTGGGGCGTCTCGAAGCTGCTCGGCTTCGCGGCCGGGCGGCTGGCGCGCGGGCCGGCGCCGCGCGGGCGGCCGGCGCTTCGCCTCGCCCTCGCCTCGGTCGGCGGGCCGGGCGGCGAGACGACGGGGGCCGCGCTCTCCCTCGGCCTCGGCCTCACCGTGCTCGCCGCCATCGGGCAGATCGACTACAACATGCGGAGCGTGATCGCCGAGCAGTTGCCGGAGGACGCGCCGGCCTATTTCTTCGTCGACATCCAGAACGACCAGCTCCCCAGTTTCCTCGAAACCGCGCGGGGCGTCGAGGGCGTCG
>CALFYQ010000139.1 GCA_937952085.1 uncultured Paracoccaceae bacterium
GCAGCGTCTTGCCGCAGCCGGTCGGGCCGATCAGCAGGATGTTCGACTTCGCCAGCTCGACGTCGGAGGACTTCGCGCCGTGGTTCAGCCGCTTGTAGTGGTTGTGGACGGCGACCGAGAGCACGCGCTTGGCGCGGGTCTGGCCGATCACATAGTCGTCGAGCACCTCGCAGATGTCCTGCGGGGTAGGCACGCCATCGGCGGACTTCACGAGGCCGGACTTCGTCTCCTCGCGGATGATGTCCATGCAAAGCTCGACGCATTCGTCGCAGATGAACACGGTGGGGCCCGCGATAAGCTTGCGGACCTCATGCTGGCTCTTCCCGCAGAAGGAGCAGTAGAGCGTGTTCTTGGACTCTGCGCCTCCGGACTTGCTCATGCGGTTCTCCCGGCTCCGAAAGGCGGAGCGTCTGACCGTATCCATCGGGAATTAACGAAAGATTTCAGCGAAGCCGAAGCTTTCGAATCCCGCCTCCAGAAAGTAGTGCCCGCTCCGGCGACGGGGTGCAAGTGCGCCGGAGCGTGGAATGTCACAGTGTGGCGAAGCGCCCTCACGCCGCCTCGGCGGCCGGCGGGTCGCGCCGCGTGACGATCTCGTCCACGAGGCCCCATTCCTTCGCCTGCTCCGCGGTCATGAAGTTGTCGCGGTCGAGCGCCCGCTCCACCGTTTCGTAGTCCTGGCCGCAATGCTTTTCGTAGATGCGGTTGAGCCGCTCCTTCAGTTCCAGAACCTCCTTGGCGTGGATCTGGATGTCGGACGCCTGGCCCTGGAAGCCGCCGGAGGGCTGGTGGACCATGATCCGGCTGTTCGGCAGCGAATAGCGCATTCCCGCCTCGCCGGCGGCGAGCAGGAGCGAGCCCATCGAGGCCGCCTGGCCGATGCAGAGCGTCGAGACCTTCGGGCGGATGTACTGCATCGTGTCGTAGATCGAGAGCCCGGAGGTCACGACCCCGCCCGGGCTGTTGATGTACATCGCGATTTCCTTCTTCGGGTTCTCGGCCTCGAGGAAGAGAAGCTGCGCGACAATCAGCGTGGACATGCCGTCATGGACGGGCCCCGCCAGGAAGATGATCCGCTCCTTCAGGAGTCGGGAGTAGATGTCGTAGGCGCGCTCGCCCCGCGCGGTCTGCTCGACCACCATGGGCACGAGCGTGTTCATGTAAACGTCGATCGGGTCTTTCATCGCGGGCCTCGCAGCGCTGTCCGGAATGTCTTAGGCGCTCGCAGGGGGGGCTTCAAGGCGGGCGCGGCGCGCACGTCGGGGCCGGAGCGCCCCGGCGTGCGGGATTCCACCGTCTGCGCGCCCTAAATGCATCGAATTGATCACGATTTCGCCTGATCGACGGCGAGGAGGGGGCCGCGGCCCCCTCCCCCTGGCTCAGCTTTCGACGATGTCGCCCTTCATGCCGCCGAGCGCGCCGAGAAGCTCGTTCTTTTCCCGCTCCGGCACGTTGAACTGGTCGAGTGCGGCGACGAGGTCATCAACCAGCGCATTGAAGTCCGCTTCCGTGACGCCCATGCCCTGATGGACGGACTTCATGTCCCCGCCCTTGTAGGTGCAGGGCCCGCCCGTCGCCTCGCAGATCTGGTCGGCGAGCTTCATCTTCAGGCCGGGAATGTCCGCCCCGGCGAAATAGTGGTTGATCCGGGCGTCGGCGGCGACGTTGGCGACGAACTGGTCGACGACCGCGTCGATCGCCTCCTTGCCGCCGAGGCGCTGGTAAAGCGTCGGCTCCGGCTTTTCCTCGCTCATCATCATGTGCTCGCAGCCGGCGACGAGGAGCGCGGCGGCGAGCAGCCCAACGATGGGGCGGCGGCGGAAGCTGGGGATCTGCATCTGTTTCGTCCTTCCCTGGCTCGGTGACGCTTTCTGCGTCGCGGCCTCGCGGCCGCGTCCGGGATACGTTGCGGAAGGCGAAAAAGTTTCGAGCCGCGCCCGGAAGGACGCGGCCCGCTCGTCTTCGTGCGAAGCGGCGCGGCGGCCGCCCCGGCTCATTCCTCGTCGAGCGCCTCGACGGCCTTCTCGAGCTCTTCCTTGGAGACCGGCTTCTCGGTCACCGAGGCGAGCGCGACGACATAGTCGACCACCTTGTCCTCGAAGATCGGCGCGCGCATCTGCTGCAGCATCTGCGGGTTCTGGCGCACGAAGTCGAAGAACTGCTTCTCGCGGCCGGGCATCTGCTGCGCCTGGCGGAAGATCGCCTGGTTGAGCTCGCCCTCGGTCACCTCGACGCCGGCCTTCTTGCCGATCTCGGCGAGGAGGAGGCCGAGGCGGACGCGCCGCTCGGCGAGCGCCTTGTGCTCGTCGCTCGGCTCGATCGCGTCATGGTCGTGGCCGTGATGGTCGGGGTGCTCCTCGTGCCAGAGCTGGTGGGCGATCTGGCCCGCCTCCTGCGCGACGAGGCCTTCCGGCAGCTCGAACTTCACCGTCTCGTCCAGCTTGTCGAGAAGCTGGCGCTTCAGCACCTGCCGGGCCGCGCCCTGGTACTCTTCGACCAGGCGCTCCTTCATCTTGCCCTTCAGCTCGGCCAGATCCGCCATGCCGAACTTCGTGGCGAGTTCGTCGTCGATCGCCGCCGGCGCCGGGGCGGCCACCGCCTTCACCTTGCAGGCGAAGACGGCCGGCTTGCCGGCGAGGTTCGCGGCCCCGTAGTTCTCGGGGAAGGTCACCTCGACATCCTTCGCGTCGCCGGCGGAGAGGCCGACGAGCTGCTCCTCGAAGCCGGGGATGAACTGGCCGGAGCCGAGCACCAGCGCGTAATCCTCGGCGGCGCCGCCCTCGAAGAGCTCGCCGTCGACGCGGCCCTCGAAGTCGAACGTCACCTGGTCGCCGGTCTCGGCGGCGCCTTCCTTCGCGGCGAAGGAGCCCGACTGCTCGGCTAGCTTGCCGAGCGCCTCGTCCACCTCGGCCTCGCTCGGCTCGGCGACGAGCTTCTCCAGCGAAATGGCGGCGAGGTCGGCCTCCGGCACGTCCGGCAGGCGCTCGTATTTCAGCGTGACCTTGAGGTCGTCGCCCTCGTCGAAGCTCTCGTTCTCGAGCTTGATCTCGGGCTGCTGCGACGGAAGGTGCCCGGTCTCCTCGAAATGCTTGCGCATCGCCTCGTTGACCGTCTCGTCAAGAACCTCGCCCATGAGACTCTTGGAGAACATCTTCTTCAGCAGCGCCTTCGGCGCCTTGCCCTTGCGGAAGCCCTTCATCTGGAAGTCGGCGCGCACCGCGTCGAGCTTGGCCTCCATCTTCGCGGTGATGTCCGCGGCCGGCACGGTCATCGCGTATTCGCGCTTCAGCCCTTCCGAAAGGGTCTCGGTAACCTGCATCTCGTCCTCGTCCCTGCGCGCCTCGCGCGTCCGTCAAACCGGGCTCTTGGCGCATGGTGCGGGCGGAGGGACTCGAACCCCCATGCCGTGAGGCGCCGGAACCTAAATCCGGTGCGTCTACCAGTTCCGCCACGCCCGCGCGCCGGCGCGGCTCAAGCCGCCCCGGAAAACCGGCGCCTCCTTAGCAGAGGCGCCACGGGTGCGCGAGGGCGAATTCGCGAGGAGCCGCGACGAGAGGAAACGCGCCCCTCTCGCCGGCGCGCGGCCGAGTGAACGCCGCGCTGCGCTTGCTCGCCGGCGCGCCCCGTCCGTCGACGGGACGCGGCGGCGATCACTCGTCGGTTCGCCCGGTCGTCAGGTCGACGCGGACCGGGCAGGCCGCGTTCGGCTGGGCGAGCAGGCTGCAATCGACGCCGAGGCCGCCAAGGCCCGGCGCGGCGGGATTCGGATCGCCGAGATTGATCGGCGCGCTGCCGTCATAGGCGCCGGGGGAGGTCCAGACGCCCGTCGCGCCGAGGAGCGACTGCGTCTCATGGGCCGGCCGCGCCGGCGCAGGATCGCCGAAGAGACCGGTCGCCTGGGGCTCCGTAGTGAGAGACGCCGCCGCCGCATGGCCCGGGGCCAGGCAGGAGACGAAGCAGGCG
>CALFYQ010000140.1 GCA_937952085.1 uncultured Paracoccaceae bacterium
CTCGACTGCGTGCGTCGTGGCGAGCTGGATCAGCCTTCAGTACTACGGCTCTGCCGTCGCGCCGCGGACATTCGGCGGCGGAGACAAGCTCCTGCACAACGTCGTCGGCGGCTTCGGCGTGCTCGAGGGGAACGGAGGCAGACTGCGCGCCGGTCTGCCCTGGCAGGCGGTGCATGACGGCGAGGCCTTGGCCCACGAGCCATTGCGCCTCTCGGTGATGATCGAAGCCCCGGAAGAAGCTCTCAGCGCCATCCTGGATAGAAATCCAAACGTGAAGGCGCTCTTCGACAATGGTTGGCTCCATCTCTTCGCGTTGAAGGACGGACTTCTACACGCTCGTTACACGCCGCACACAGGATGGCGCGCGGAAACCCCGGTCGAATGATGAGCCCGTGGATTGACCGCCGCCCGGAATGTGCCAATTCTACGCTCAGGAATGACTGCGATGCTTGCGCCGGACTTCATACCCCTTCAGTGCCCGGATTGCGCCCGGCAGAGGCGCGAACGGATCAAGTTACTTAAGGAGAACCCGATCGTTTCCTGCGAATGCGGAGCCGAGTTCGACGTCGGCGAACTCATCGCCGCCGTCTCTCGCTCGATGAAGGCGGGCGAGCGGCACGAGCAGGCGCTACATCGGCTCCGGATGGCGAGGCGACCGCGACCCGAGGAGTGAATTCCGCGCGCAGGCCTCTTCCGGGGCCGCGCGAATGGCGGCGACCGCCGCCGCCCATCCGGGCCATCGTCGATCTCCGCGCCGTCATCAATTGTAGATCCAGGGGCCTGCAGGCGCCAGCCGGATCGCGTCAGTGGGCGCCTCTGCCGGCCTCGGACGAGGCCGGCGCAAGTGAGCGACCGTCGCACCGACGATCAACCGGCGCGAGCGGCGAGCGGAACGCGCGCCCGCGCCCCGGCTCCACGCGCGGCGCCGGCTCCGGGCGCAGCTCACGCAAGCATGTCGAGCGCCGCGCTCATGACATTGTCGTCCGCCGCTTTATGTCGAAGGCGCCAGCGGATCGGAGACCTCATGAACTTCGTAGTGCTTTATTTCGCGACGCTCGTCGTTTTTCTGGCGATCGACGCGCTCGGGCTCCGGTTCATCCTGAGGCCTCTGTTCGAACAGAACGTTGGAGAGCTGCTGCTGGACGAGTTTCGGCTTGCGCCGGCGCTGATCTTCTACAGTTTCTATATTGGATGCGTTCTGTGGTTCGTGAGCGCACCGGCGCTGCAACTTGGACATTCCTGGACCTGGGTCTTCGCCTCCGGGGCGCTGCTCGGCGCGATGGCCTATGGGACCTATGAGTTCACCAATCTCGCAACCCTCCGCGCCTGGACATGGCGCATGGTCGTCGCCGACGTGGCGTGGGGGACCGTTCTGACGGCCGTATCGGCGGCCGCGGGGCTCGGCATTGCGCGGGCGCTCGCGCCGCGGCTCTCCTCATAACCTGACCTTTCGCCAAGGCGTGCCGCCAGGGGCGCGCGCCGGGAAACGGCCGCCATGGGCGCGGCGGCGGCCTGCGTCCCGACGCCGATAGCATGCTCCGCAAGCCGGGCGACCGATATGAGAATCGCGCCAGCGGCATAGACGCCCTGGCGGTTTCGACAGCTTCACGACAGGGAATGGCTCACAAGTCCCTGAATGGCTCCCGGCCTCGCCCCCTTTCGTCCACATCGCGGAAACGCCGGCCGCGCCACGGAAACGTTGGCCGGCCCAGGTCGCCGGTTCGCCTCGCCCCGCGGGCGCCGCGGTGGCTGCAAGCAGAAGCTCGCCGCGTGAGGCGGCGCCATCTTCGAGGCGGCGGCGGTGAGCGTCGTTCTCCGGTTCGGCGCGCGCCGGAACAGGCTCCGCGCCCGCGGCGGCGCGTTCCGCGAAACGTTCCGCCTTCGGAGGCGCCCGGCGACGGCGGAGCCGGCAGGGATTGCTCCCGCCAATCCATTCTCCTTCGAGCCGCCCGTCCCGCGGGGCGATCAGGCGCCCGCCAGTTCCGCCTGCGTGAAGAAGTTCTCGCAATTGGCGTCATGACTTAGGCCTGACGTTTCAATACTGGCTGCAACAATCGCGCGCCCAGACCGAAGAGACGACGGATCGCACAAAATTTCGCTGTTTCCAGCGAAGCCTCTTCACTCGATCTCAGCGCTTGTCGCCCACTAAGGCCGCCGGGATGGTAGCGAGGCTGAACGTGACGGAACCGGCGCGGGGCGCTTCTCGGATGGCCGGCGCGCGCCATGCCGACGGCGGCGGCGACATCGCACGAAAAATCGGGGTTCTGAGCCACGGCCGGTCATCGCGCGCCGCGGGCCGCGTCTCGCCTTTCCGGACCAACGATCGGGCGCCGCCGACCGGCGACAGCTCCTGAACGCTCCGGGACGGCCGAGCCGCCCGAGAGCCTTCGACGTGCCTGCCAATCACCTTGTATCGGAGTCAAAGATGTCGCTCAGAAACACCGCGTTTGGCCTTGCGCTCGGCCTCCTGATCCCGGCCGTGGCCGGCGCCGAGCCGGGCGTGACGCCGGACACTGTAACTTTCGGCCAGGTCGCCGCGTTCGAGGGGCCGGCCGCGGCGCTCGGCACCGGCATGCGCGCCGGCATCATCGCCGCGTTCGAGGAAGCCAACGCCGCAGGCGGCGTCAACGGCCGCCGCCTCGCGCTTGAGACCGCCGATGACGGCTACGAGCCGAACGCCTCCGCCGAGGCCGTGAAGGCGATGCTCGCCTCCGGCGGCGTCTTCGGCCTGATCGGGCCGGTGGGCACGCCCACCTCGAAGGCGACGCAGCCGCTCGCAACCGAGGCCGGCGCGCCCTTCGTCGGCGCCTTCACCGGCGCCGGCTTCCTGCGCGACCCGACGCTGCAGAACGTAATCAACCTCCGCGCCAGCTACGGCGCCGAGACCGAGGCCTGGATCGCCCATCTCGTCGACAAGGAGAAGCTGACGAAGATCGCGATCCTCTACCAGGATGACGCGTTCGGCCGCGTCGGCCTTGACGGCGTTACGGCGGCGCTCGCCAAGCGCAACATGACGCTGGTCGCCGAGGGCACCTTCACCCGCAACACCGTCGCGGTGAAGTCCGCGCTCCTTGAGATCCGCAAGTCGGAGCCTGAGGCGGTGGTGATGGTCGGCCCCTACAAGCCGATGGCCGAATTCATCAAGCTCGCGCGGAAGATCAAGTTCAACCCGACCTTCGTGAACATCTCCTTCGTCGGCTCCAAGGCCTTGGCCGAGGAACTCGGCCCGGACGGCGACGGCGTGATCGTCAGCCAGGTCGTGCCGCTGCCGTGGGATGACACGATCCCGGTCGTCGCCCGTTATCGCGCCGCCCTCGCCGCCCATCAGCCGGACGCCGAGCCGGACTTCGTCTCGCTCGAGGGCTACCTGACCGGCCTTCTCGCCATCGCCGCGCTCGAAGCGGCGGGCTCCGAGCCGACCCGCGAGGGCTTCCTCGCCGCGGCCCGCGGGATGAGCGCCAGGGATCTCGGCGGCGTCACCCTGAGCTTCGGCCCGGAAGACAACCAGGGTCTCGACTCGGTGTTTCTGACCCGCATCGAAGCCAATGGCGGCTTCGCGCTGGTGCGCGGCCCGGGCGCCTGACCTGACGGTCGCCGGCCGCGTCCGACGACGCGGCCGGCGCCACGAACTCGAACGTTGCGCTGGGAGCTTGCCTGCGATGACCACCGATCTTGAAGCCTCCGCCAGGATCGCCACGCAGATGCGCGGCGGCGT
The DNA here is from genome assembly GCA_937952085.1 of uncultured Paracoccaceae bacterium. Lineage (GTDB taxonomy): Bacteria > Pseudomonadota > Alphaproteobacteria > Rhodobacterales > Rhodobacteraceae > Pikeienuella. The sequence continues at coordinate 3,716 of CALFYQ010000140.1, forward strand.
CAGCCGGCGCATCGGCGTCAGCTTCGGCATGGCGATTTCCCTCACCCTGGTCTGCGCCGGGGTCGGGCTCGGCGCCTTCTTCGTCGTGTCCGGCGCGTTCGAGCGCCTGCGCGCCGAGCGCCTGCCGGAAGTGGCTGGCGCCAAGGCGCTTCTCTCTTCGACGATTTCCCTGAACGACGCCGTCGACCGCATGCGCTTCGCGCGGAGCGAGCCTGAACTCGCCGAAAGCGAGGCACAGTTCCGCGGCGAGGTCGCCGCGCTCGACTCGGCGCTGAACGCTTATTCCGGCGAAGGCCACGACACGCTCGTTCAGAACACCGCCGCGGCCCGCGACGCCGGCGGCGCGCTCGCCGCCGCGCGGCGCGAGGCGCTGGCCGCCTCCCGCGAAAGCGCCGCGGCGCTCGAAGAGATCGGCAAGCTCGTCGAGACCGCGCAGCGACTGATCGCGCCACTGGTCGACGACGCGAATTTCGAACTCGCGCTCGGCGCCGAAGAGGTCGGCGACGCCGCCGAGGCGCTCTTCACGCGCCTTGTCGAGGTCGATTTCCAGCAGATCGAACAGATGCTCCGGATGCGCGCCGCAGCGAACCTTCTCTCCGGCAGCGCCGCCGCCTTCGAGAGCGCGGCCGACCCGGCGACGCGCGCGATCCTTGCCGATCTCGCCGCCTCCGCCGAAGGCCACTTCACCGCGGCGGGTGAGGCGCTCGCCGGACTGAACGCCGACAAGGACGCGACGCTGGCCGCACCCGCCGGGGCGCTCTCCGAAGCCGCGAAGGCCACGCTCGAGACTCGCTTCGGCGCCGGCGGCGTCGAAGCGCTGCTCGAGGCCCGTCGGGCGCTCGAACTCGCCATCGACACCCAGCTCGACGAGATGGTCTTCGACCTGACGCTTCAGACCGAGGAATCGATCGGCCAGATGGGGGAGCGCCTGTCGGGGCTGATGGACGGCCCGGTCGCCGGAATCCGCACCCGCCTCGCCCTCGAAAGCGCGATCAATCGCGCCGTCGTCACGATCTACGGCGTGGCGGCTGCACCGGATCGCTCGCGCCTCGCCATCGCCGAAGACCACGCGTCCACGGCCGGTCGCGGCCTGCGGGAGGCGGCGGAGGCCGCCGGCGCCGAGGGCGAGCTTCGCGCCGCGATCGACAGCATTCTCGCCGCGGGCGGCGCGGGCGCCGGGCTTGGGCCGGTGCGCGCGCGGGAACTCGCCGCCGTCGATGCGGCGGCGGAGGAAGCCGGGCGCGCCTCGCGCGCCACGGAGGCGCTCGCGCTCCGCGCGCAGGAGGAGATCGACGCCGCCATCGACGGGATCGAGGCGGCCGGCGCCGAGGTGGAGAACGCGATCGGCCTCGCCCGGATGGCGCTCCTGGCGACCATGCTGATCGCGCTCGTCGTCGCCTACTTCGCGCTCCGGATGGTCAATCGCCGCGTCGTCCAGCCGCTCCGCACGCTCGCGGTGCGGACCCGCGCGCTCTCCGAAGGCGACCTGGCGCCGATCGAGGGCTTCGGCGAACGCACCGACGAGATTGGCGAAATGGCCACCGCGCTCGCCGTCTTCCGCGACAACGTCCTGCGGACGCGCGCCCTCGAAGGGCGGCTGCAGAGCGTCCTCGGCCGGGCGCGCGGCAGCGCCCAGTCCGTCGCAGGCGTGAGCCAGTCGCTCCGCGAAAGCGCCGAGGCGATCACCGAAGGCGCCGGCGCCCAGTCGAGCGCCGCGCAGCAGGCCTCCGCCGCGATCACCGAGATGACGGCGAGCCTCCGCCTGATGGCGGACAATTCCGAGGCGACCGACCGGATCGCGCGGGAAATGACCGAGGAGGCGCAGCGCTCCGGCAGGACCGTCCGCGAGGCGCTCGGCGCGATGACCACCATCGCCGAGCGGATCTCGATCGTTCAGGAGATCGCACGGCAGACCGACCTTCTCGCTCTCAACGCCGCGGTCGAGGCGGCGCGCGCCGGGGAATCCGGCCGCGGCTTTGCGGTCGTCGCCTCGGAAGTCCGCAAGCTCGCCGAGCGGAGCCGCTCCGCCGCGGAGGAGATCAACGTTCTCGCCAGCAAGACGGTCGATCTCTCCCGCACCGCCGGCTCCATGCTCGACGAACTGGTGCCGAAGGTCGAAAGAACCTCCGGCCTCGTCCGCGAGATTTCCTCCGGCACGCGGGAGCAGTCGACCGGCGCCGAGCAGATCGACGAGGCGATCCGCTCCCTCGCCTCCGTCGTCGAGCGCAACCTCGACACGGCCAGAGGCGCGCGCGAAACCGCGCAGGACCTTGCTTTCCAGGCGCAGGATCTGATGAACACGATCGACAACGTCGACGCAGCGGACAATGCGGTTGCAAGCGAAAGCGAGGCGGCCGAAGGCGCGACGGTCGCCCATGCCGGGCGCGGCTGATCCGGCCCGGCGGCGCGCTTCGGCAAAACGACGCTCGGGGTTAGCCGGGGGCGTTCGATCCGTCGCAGCGCCGACTGGGGCGGGCGGCCGGCCGCCGGGCCGCGTGTCTGGCCGGACCGGGCTGGTCGGGCGCGGCGTCAGAGGGCGGGTCCGCGGGCGCTAATACACGTCTCGCTCGCCGAGCGCGTAGCCCGTCTCACGCGCGCCGTCGTGGCCGCGCTTGCCGGCGCTGGTTTCGAGCACGACCTCCTCGGTGTTTGCGTTCACCGAGATCCGATCAACGTCGAGCCCCTCGGCCCGGGCGGCTCGTATGGCGGCTCTGATGGCTGTGACCAGGGTGGTCATTCGCGCTCCGCTTCGAAGCAATGGGTGGCAAGGGCGAGGCGCAGTCGACCTACAAAGGATGGCCCGGCGCAGGATCGGACCTTGATCCAGATCAATTCATACGGAGAGAAATCGCCAACCCCCTCATTTACGCGCACGTTTCGTGACGGCGGGAGTGAGCCCGAGGGTCGGGCGCCGTGGAAGCGGTTGACAAGCCTGAGCGAAACACTAGGACTTCGGTCGTCGAGCCACCCGAAGCTTGGGCAGCCCCGACGGATCAAGCGAAGATACGGGCGCGTGGCGATGAACCGGCTTTCGGCGACATGGGGCGTTAGTTTCGCGGTGGCGCTTGGCGCGAGCGCGGCTGCGGCGGAACCGGTGGTCACGCTGGAGCTCAACAAGCTCGAACCGGCCGGCGACGCGTGCCAGGCCTTCGTCCTGATCGAGAACGCCGGCCCGGCCCTGGAAAGCCTCAACCTCGACCTTGTCATGATCGATATGGAGGGCGTGATCTCCCGTCGTCTCGCGGTTGAACTCGGCCCGCTCCGGGCGAAGAAGACCAGCGTGAAGGTGTTTCGCATTGATGGCGTCGCTTGCGACAGGCTTGCCCGCGTCCTACTGAACGATGTGATCGGCTGCGCTCCCGCGCCGGAGGCGGGCGATTGTTTCGGTCTGATCGGGCTCCGCGCGCGCGGCCCGGTTGCTTTCGTCGAGTAACGCGATGGAGCCTGTCGCCCCCGAAACCGTCGCAGAACCGCTCTCAGGGGCGGCTGCAGGCCCGTTCGCATCGCTGGTGACGGCGTTCGACACACTGATGCTCGGCGGCCCGATCGTCGGCGTCCTTGCCTCCATGTCCGTCGTCGCGCTTGCGATCGTCATCGCCAAGGCCTGGCAGTTTCTCACAGCGGGGGTCGGCGAGGGCCGCGCCGCGGAAGAGGCGCTGGCGCTCTGGCGGCGGGGCGACCGGACCCGCGCGCTCGCCACAGCGCGGGCCGGTCGCGGCCCCGCCTCCGTCGCGATGCGCGACCTGATCGAGGGCGCCGGCCGCGGCGCGCCCGAAGCCGCGCTCCGGGAAGAGGAGATCCGCCTCTCCGCAGACCGGATCGAGGCGCTTCGCGCCTGGCTCCGCCCGCTGGAGACCATCGCCTCGCTGGCGCCCCTTCTCGGGCTTTTCGGCACCGTGCTCGGCATGATCGAGGCTTTCGGCGCGCTCGAGGCGGCGGGCAGCCGCGTCGACCCGGCGATCCTCTCCGGCGGCATCTGGGAGGCGCTCTTGACCACTGCGATCGGCCTCGCCGTCGCGATCCCCGCGGTCGCCGCGCTCAACTGGTTCGAGCGGCGGATCGAGCGGCTGGAGCGGCGGATCGACAGCCTCGTCGCCGGCTTCTTCGCCTCCGAAGCCGCCGCGCCGCATCAGGAGGAGCGCGCCCATGGGCGGCCCGTCCTCGCCGCCACGTCTCGCGCGTGAGGCGCGCCGCCCGGCGCGCGTGCCCCTTACGCCGCTGATCGACGTCGTCTTCATCCTGCTCGTCTTCTTCATGCTCGCCTCCTCCTTCGAGGACTGGCGGAGCCTCGACCTATCCGCGGCGGGCCCGTCGGGCGGCGCGCCCTCGGCTGAAGGGGCGATTCTGGTGGAGATCGCGCCGCAGGGGCTGCGGCTCGGCGGCGTTCCCGTCACCAGCGAAGAACTCGAGGCGCGGATCGAGGCCCTGCTCCGGCAGACGCCGGATCGGCGCGTTCTGGTCCGCCCCGGCATGCAGGTGGACGTTCAGAGCGTCGTCGCCCTCCTCGATCGTCTCGCCGCGCTCGGCGTCGCCGAGGCAGCGCTGATGGAGGCGCGATGACCCGCCTCCCGAAACGACCGCGCCGGCGCGCCTCGGACGACGACCGCATACTGCCGCTCGTCAACATCGTCTTCCTGCTGCTGATCTTCTTCATGATCGCCGGCCGCCTCGCCGCGACCGACCCGTTCGAGATCGCGCCGATCCGCTCCGCCGCCGAAGCCGAACCGCCCGCGGCGCCGCCGCTCGTCCTCTTCGGCGCCGATGGCCGGCTCGCGCTCGACGGAGAGGTGATGGACGAACCCGCGCTGCTCGCCGCCGTCGCCGCGCGGATGGGGGAGGGCGAAAGCGAAGTCCGGCTCAAGGCGGACGGCGCCGCCGCCGCGGAGGATCTGGTCCGCCTCCTCGCCGCGCTCAAGGCCACCGGAGCGAAGACCGCGCGGCTTCTCACCGTGCCGGCGGGCGGCTGATCGATGCGCGCGCTCGCCCTCCCCCTCCTCATCGCCGCGGCGATCCATCTCGCCGTCCTCGCGCTCGTCTTCCAGGCGCCCACCGGCGTCGATGCGGCGGCGCCCGGCGCCGGCGGGCTCCTGATCGGCCTCGGCTCCGATGGAGCGGCGACGGCGGATCAGGCTCCCCTCGTCGAAGGCGCGTCTGCCGAAGCCGCCGCCGAGGCGGCGCCGGTCGAGGCGCCCGAAGCCGCCGAGGCCATCGCGCCCGAGGCGCCGGAAACGGAAACCGTCGAGGCGGTGGAGGCGCAGGCCGCGGAGGCGTCGCCCGCCGCCGAACCGGCTGCGGTGGAAGCCGTTGAGGCGCCGATCGAAACCGCCGCGTCGGATGCGCCGCCCAAAGCCGCCGCGCCCGTCGCGCCGGAGGCGCCGGCCGAAGCGGCGGCGCCCGAGCCGCTGCTCGCGGCCGAGGCGGTGGAGACCGCTCCGCTCGAGGTCGCGCCTGTCGCCGAGGCCATGCAGGTGGCTGAGGCGCCGCCCGACGTCGCTACGCCCGAGTTCGAGCCTGAGCCGGAAGCGGCCGAGCCGCCGCGAGACGCCGCACGCGCCGAGGCCCCGGCGCCGACGCCGCGCCCCGAGGCTCCGAACCCGGTCCGCGCCGCGGCGGCGGAGAAGCCCGCCCGCGTCGCCGCCGAACGCCGCTCCGCGCCCGCCCCGTCGACCAGCGCGCCGCCCGCCGCCAAGCCGGGGCCAGCAATGGAGACCGCGAGCGCCGCATCAGAGGGCGACGCCGCCGCCGCGGCGACGCTGGCCGCGGCCGCCGGCGGCGGCGACCCCGGCGCGCGCCGAGACTATGCCGGGGAACTCGAAGCCCGCCTCGCCCGCGAGAAGCGTTATCCGCGTCGAGCCAAGGCGCGGCGGCAGCAGGGGTCGGGCCTTCTGTGGTTTGCGGTCGAGCCGGACGGGCGCGTCGCCGGCGCGGCGCTGCGCGAGAGCACCGGCCACCAGATTCTCGACGAGGAAATCATCGCGATGGTCCGCCGCATCGGCAGTTTTCCACCCTTCCCGCCTGGCATGGCGAAGAAGCGGCTGGAACTGGTCGTGCCGGTCTCGTTCACGCTTCGCTGAGCTCAGGCGACGAGCCGCCCCGCCAGCGAATTCGGCCCGGCGGCGACAATCTCGACCGGCAGGATCCGGCCCTTCAACGCCGCAGCGGCGTCGAGATGCACCGCCTGGAGATAGGGCGAGCGGCCGACCATCTGCCCTGTCTCGCGCCCCGGCTTCTCGATCAGCACCGGCAGCAACCGGCCGATGCAGCCCGCCGCGAACTCCGCCTGCTGCGCGGAGAGGAGCGCCTGGAGCCGCGCCAGCCGTTCCGCCGCCACCGCCGGGTCCACCTGCTCCCGCTCCGCCGCCGGCGTACCCGGTCGAGGCGAATACTTGAAGGAATAGGCCTGCGCGTAGCGGGCCTCCCGCACCAGCGCCAGCGTCTCCTCGAAATCCGCCTCGGTCTCGCCCGGATGGCCGACGATGAAATCGCCCGAGAGCGCGAGATCGGGCCGCGCCGCCCGGAGCCGTTCGACAAGCCGGAGATAGTCCTCCGCCCGGTGCCGCCGGTTCATCGCCTTCAGCACCCGGTCGGAGCCGGACTGCACCGGTAGGTGCAGATAGGGCATCAGCTTCGCCACCTCCGCATGCGCGGCGATCAGCGCTTCGTCCATGTCGTTCGGATGCGATGTGGTGTAGCGCACCCGCTCGATCCCCTCGATCGCCGCCACCTCGCGGATCAGCTGCGCGAAGGACCAGCGGCCGCCATTCTCGGCCGCACCGCGCCAGGCGTTGACGTTCTGGCCGAGCAGGGTCAGCTCCACCACGCCCCGCTCCGCGAGGGCCCGCGCCTCCTCCAGAACCCGCGCCGCCGGCCGGCTCACCTCGGAGCCGCGGGTATAGGGCACTACGCAGAAGGAGCAGAACTTGTCGCAGCCCTCCTGAACGGTAAGGAAGGCGGTCGGCCCGCGGCGGCCCGGCGCGCGCGGCATAGCGAACTTGTCGTCATCGGGGAAATCGGTGTCGATCGCCGCGGCGCCGGTCTTCGCCTTCGCCACCAGTTCCGGCAGTC
>CALFYQ010000141.1 GCA_937952085.1 uncultured Paracoccaceae bacterium
TCAAGTCGAAGGTGAAGCTCTTCCAGGGCGACATCTATGAATTCATGGAAAAGGCGAAGTCTGCCGGTGAACGCTATGACGTGGTGGCGATTTTCGGCATCTTCTATCACATCATCGAGCATTTCCGGCTGCTCCAGCTCGCGAAGGCGCTCGGGCCGAAGCTGATCGTCGTCGACAGCACGTTCTTCATCTCCGACCAGCCCGTCATCAAGGTGAACCGGGAGCGGACGGACAAGCACTTGAACGCCGCGCCGCAGGAGGCGGGACAGGCGGTCGCCGTCTCCGGCGTGGTCAGCTTCCGGGCGATGGAGTTCATGGCGGAGGCGCTCGGCCTCGACTTTCAATGGGTGGATGCGGCGGCGATCCATCCGAAGAAGAAGCTCGGCGTCGAGGATTACTTCAAGACAGAGGGCAAGCGACGCCAGGCGATCGCGCTTCGCCCGCGCTGAGGCGGTTCAGAGCGAGACGCCGCCCTCGGGATCGGGCGTCGGCGCTTCCTGCGGCGTCGGCTTGCGGCGGATGATGATGTCCCCGTTCGGCAGGAGCTCCGGCGCCTCGTAGGCGGTGAGGTCGCCGGCGAGCGCCCTCAGCTTTTCCAGCATCGGGTCAAGCCGTTCGGCGAAGCGCCGGGCCATCTCGCGCGCCGCCTCCCCGAGCGCGCGCAGTTCCTCCTCGCTCGGAAGGGCGGGGGTTTCGGAGGCCGGCTCGTCGGCCGCCCGGGCCGGGGGCGAAAGCGGCGCGGCGAGAAGCAGCGCCGAAAGGAAGAGGGGAAGCGGTTTCATCCCCTTGAGATGGGGCTCGCCGCGACGATTGCGACCCCTGAAAGGCGGAGGGCCGCCCCGCCTTGCGGCGGGACGGCCCCCTCAACTCGACTGATCCGGAGATCAGTTGCCGATCGTGATCTCGACGCGGCGGTTGCGCGGCTCACGCACGCCGTCGCCCGTCGGGACGGCCGGCTCGGACTCGCCGCGGGCCGCACGGGTCACGCCGCCCTGCGGGACGCCCGCGGAGGCGAGCGCATCGGCGACGGTGTTCACGCGGCGCTGCGAGAGGCCGATGTTGTAGGAGGCCGGGCCCGACGTGTCGGCGTGGCCGACGAGCGAGATGATCGGGTTGGCGACGCCGGAGACGGCGGCGACAACGTCGGAGATCACGCCCTTGGCGGCGTCGGTCAGGTTCGACCGGTCGAAGCCGAAGTAGACGATGAAGTTCGCCGGGGACGAGCCGAGGCAGGCCGCGTAGGCCGCATCGAACTTCGCCTTGACCTCATCGGCGTCGAGGCAGCCGCCCGGAGCCTGGTACTGGGCCTCGAGCCACTGGTCCCAAAGGGCCTGGGCCTCGGCGCAGGCGGCCGGGTTCACGGAGGCGTTCGCCGCGATGTTCGCCGCGACCTCGGAATACATCGCCGAAGCCTCGCCGCCGATGCCGAGATCGGCCGGGTTCCACGGCGCGACGCCGCCGGCGGCGGCCGCGTTGGAGCGGTCCATGTAGCCGGCCGCGTCCATCCAGTTCACTTCCTTCGTGGCGTTGTAGGCCGCGAGGCTCTGATACTGCTTGGCCAGTTCGGCGTTGAAGTCGCCGCCCGGCATGTCCATGGCGAGGAAGTCGGCGGCCGTCCAGGTACCCCCGAGATTCGCGCCGGGAATGTTCGTGCAACCTGCGGCGACCAGCGCGGCGCCCGCCAGGATGGTACGGGAAGTGAAGTTCATCCCTCTCTCCGTCTCGTTCAGGGCCGCACTGCTCGGCGCGCCCTGTATGGTGACCCTCGTTCATGCCGTCGCCGGCTGCTCGCCTTGTGGCATGTCGAACGTGCAAAAACAACATTCGTTGCTTGAATTGCCGCTAAGATGCGACAGATGCGCCACGGCGTCGCGGCAGTGCAACAGTTCCCTCAGATTTCGAGGCCCGCCAGCCCGTTGCGGAGCGAGTCCGGCAAAGGCGTCGGCCGGCGCGTCGCGGAATCAACGTATACGTGCACATAGCGGCAGATCGCGGCCGGCCGTTCGGCCCCTTCGCGGAACAGTCCAAGCCCGTAGGTGACGCTGGTGCGGCCGACACGAAGCGCCGAAAGGGCGATTTCGAGCCGGTCCGGGAAGCCCACGCTTTCGAGAAACCGCACCCGCGTTTCGGCGACGAGACCGACCACCGGCCCGGTCGGGACTTCGAGCGACCCCGAATCGATCATCCATCGATTGACCGCGGTATCGAAATACTCGGAATACACCACGTTGTTCATGTGGCCGTAGGGGTCGTTGTCGTTCCAGCGGGTCGGGATCGGCTGAAAGACGCGGAACGCCGCGCGCGTCGCCGCCGGATAGCCGTCATCGTCCATCGAGGTCTCCGCGTTCGATTGGCGCCACTCTGCAAGGCCGGGGCGCGGTTGCAAGCCCGCCACGGCGCGCCTATCGCTCAGGCGAAACGGGGGCGGGCGATGCGGACGCGGATCAAAGGGGCGCTTTTCGACAAGGACGGCACGCTGATCGACTTCACCGCCACCTGGCGGGGCCTCGTCGACCGGATGCTGACCGACTATGCCGGCCCGGACGAGGCGCTGGCCGAGGCGCTGGGCGCGGCGATCGGCTTCGACCGGCGGACCGGGCTCTTTCTGCCGGGCTCGCCGGTCGTCTCGGGGTCGACGGGGGAGATCGCCGCGCTTCTGGCGGCGCTCCTCCCCCGCATGACGGCCGCGGAGATCGAGGCGGACGCCAACCGCCGCGCCGCCGCGGCGGGGGCGGGGGACGAGGCGGGCCTGGTGGCGACGCCGGGCCTCGAGGGCGCGCTGGCGCGGCTCGGCGAGATGGGCCTCGCGCTCGGCGTCGCGACGCACGACACCGAGGCGGCGGCGCGCGCGCACACGAAAATGCTGGGCCTTGCGGCGCGCTTCGCCTTCTTCGCCGGCTATGACAGCGGCCACGGGCTGAAGCCGGGCGCCGGAATGCCGAACGCCTTCTGCGCGGCGACCGGGCTCCGGCCGGCGGAGGTGGTGATGGTGGGCGACAGCCTGCACGACCTCGGGGCCGGGCGCGCGGCGGGCTGCGCCGCGACGATCGCCGTTCTCACCGGCCCGGCGCGGGAGGACGAGCTGCGGCCGCATGCCGACGTGGTGCTCGGCTCGGTCGCCGAGCTTCCGGACTGGCTGATCCGCCGCTTCCCGGCCTGATCGCGACGGATGGCGCCGCAGGCGCGCTTGCCGCGCCGCGCCGCGCCGGGATTCTGGGGGCGATGACGGGAGCCCTGACATGACCGAAGCCGGAACCGAAACCGCGCCGCGCAGCGGCCGGAGAAGCGGGGGCGCGCGCGGCGGCGCGGCGCGGCGGGGCGGCGGCGGGCTGCGGCAATCGCCCTGGGAGCTGGCGGTCAACGCCGACCGGCCGATCGACCCGATGCGCCCCGAGGGCGTCGAGGCGGTGCATGACGCCGCGATGCGGGTGCTGGAGGAAATCGGCGTCGATTTCCTCCACGACGAGGCGCGGGAGATCCTGCGCGCGGCCGGCTGCCGGGTGGAGGGGCTCCGCGTCCGCATGGGGCGGGACTTCGTGATGGAGATGGTGCGCCGCGCCCCGGCGCAGTTCGACATCACCCCGCGCAACCCCGAGCGGCGGGTGACGATCGGCGGCGACCGGATGGTCTTCGTCAACGTCTCCTCGCCGCCGAACGCGATGGACCTCGACCGCGGCCGGCGCGTCGGCAACATGACGGATTTCTGCAACCTGATCCGGCTCACGCAGGCCTTCAACTGCATCGAGCTGGCGGGCGGCTATCCGGTGGAGCCGGTGGACGTGCACGCCAGCGTCCGCCATCTCGACTGCCTCTTCGAGAAGCTGACGCTCACCGACAAGGTGGTCCACGCCTATTCGCTCGGCCGCGAGCGGGTGGAGGACGTGATGGAGATGGTCCGCATCGCCGGCGGCCTCTCCCACGAGGAATTCGACGCGGCGCCGCGCATGTACACCAACATCAACTCCTCCTCGCCGCTGAAGCACGACCAGCCGATGCTCGACGGCGCGATGCGCTGCGCCCGGCGCGGCCAGCCGGTGATCGTGACGCCCTTCACGCTCGCGGGCGCGATGGCGCCGGTGACGCTGGCCGGGGCGACGGTGCTATCGGTGGCGGAATGCCTCGCGGCGGTGGCGCTGCTCGAATGGATCAGGCCGGGCGCGCCGGTGGTGATGGGCACCTTCACCTCGAACGTCGACATGAAGTCGGGCGCCCCCGCCTTCGGCACGCCGGAATACGCCCGCGCGACGCAGATGGCCGGGCAGATGGCGCGGCATTACGGCCTGCCGATGCGCGCCTCCAACGCCTGCGCCGCCAATGCGCCGGACGGGCAGGCGATGTGGGAGAGCGCGAATTCGCTCTGGGCCTGCGTCACCTCGGGGACGAACGTGGTCTATCACGCGGCCGGCTGGCTCGAAGGCGGGCTGATCGCCTCCTTCGAGAAGTTCGTGATGGATTGCGAACTGGTGCAGCAGCTTCGGCACTACATGAAGGGCGTCACCGTCACCGAGGGGGACCTGGCGCTGGAGGCGATCCGCGAGGTGGATTCGAGCGGCCATTTCTTCGGCTGCCAGCACACGCAGGACCGCTACGAGAGCGCGTTCTACCAGCCCTTCCTCTCGGACTGGCGGAACTACGAGGCCTGGAGCCAGGCCGGCGCGATCGAGACGGCGGCGCGGGCCAATGCGATCTGGAAGCGCATCCTCGCCGAATTCGAGCCGCCGGCGATGGACGAGGGCGTGCGCGAGGAGCTTTCCGACTTCGTGGCGCGGCGGAAGGCGGAGGGCGGCGCGCCGACCGACTTCTGAGCGATCAGGCCGGGCGGAATTCTACGTCGTCCGAGAAGGGGAGGCGGCGAAGCCGCTTGCCGGTCGCGGCGAAGATGGCGGCGCCGAGCGCGGCGGCGGCGGGCGGGGTTCCGGGCTCCCCGGCGCCGCCCATCTTCGCGCCGGTCTCCAGCACCGCAACCTCGATCTCCGGGCATTGGCTCATGCGAAGCGCGTCGTAATCCCAGAAATTGCCCTCGACCACGGCGCCATCTTCGAGCGTGATCTTCTGGCCCATCGCGGCGGAGAGGCCGAAGACCACGCCGGAGCGGATCTGCGCGGCGGTGATCCGCGGGTCGAGCGCGCGGCCGATCTCGGCGGCGGCCCAGACCTTTTCGAGCGCGATCCCGTCCGGCCCGGCGGCGATCTCCACCACTTCGGCGACATGGGTTCCGAAGGAGAAGATGAGCGCGAGGCCGAGCCCGCGGCCCGGGCCCGGATCGCGGCCCCAGCCGGACATCTCGGCCACCTTGCGGAGCGCGGCGACGGCCTCTGGGTAGTTCGCGGCGAGGGCGAGGCGCATCTCCAGCGGGTCGATCCCCGCCTTCGCCGCGCATTCGTCGAGAAAGCATTCGTGGAAGAAGCCGTTATGGCTGTTCCCGACCGAGCGCCAGAAGCCGACCGGCAGGCTCTGCGCCGGGTGGACGGCGCGGACCGCGACATTCGGAAAGTCATAGGGCTGGTCGAAGATCCCCTCGGCGGTCGTCCGGTCCGGGCTCGGGGCCGGCGGCGTGAAGAGGGTGCGGGAGATGATCGACTGGATGATCGAGGGGCCCGCCACCTTGGCGACGATGGCCTCGGGCGGGGCGCCGGGCTTCACGCGGGCCTTGAAGCGGGCGACGGCGGCGGGGCGGTACATGTCGTGGCGCATGTCCTCCTCCCGCGTCCAGGTCAGCTTCACCGGGCGGCCGGCGGTGCGGGTGGCGACGAGGGCGGCATAGCGGACATAATCGCTCTCGCCGCGCCGGCCGAAGCCGCCGCCGAGATGGGTGGTGTGGACCTCCACCGCGCTCCGGTCGACGCCGGTGACGGCGGCGGCGGCCATCTGCGCGAAGGTCGGGGCCTGGGTCGGCGCCCAGATCGTCAGCTTGCCGT
>CALFYQ010000142.1 GCA_937952085.1 uncultured Paracoccaceae bacterium
GCCGGAGAGCCAGTACTGGGCGACGGGCTACGACACGTTCGGCTTCTGCTTCTTCCAGTGCCTTGTGGTGGACGAGGCGGGCGAGGCGCTGCTCACCCGCTCGGCCGACCTCCGGCAGGCGCGGCTCACCTCCACCCTGCCCGAACGCGCCATCCACATCTGGAAGGACCGCGCCGGCGCCAACCCGACGGAGGACCTTTCCGCCCTCCTCGCCCGCCGCGGCCTCGCCGCGGCCCGACTCGGGATCGAGACCGACACGCACGGGCTGACCGCCCGCTGGGGCGCAGCGATGGCGGCCCGGTTCGGCGACCGGCTCATCGAGGCCTCGGGCCTCGTTCCCGCCCTCCGCCTCGTGAAGTCCCCCGCCGAGATCGCCTTCACGCGGGAGGCCGCGCGGCTCGGCGACGCCGGCTATGTCAGGGCGCTCGAACTCGTCCGCCCCGGCGCCGACGAAGGCGAGATCCTCGCCGCGCTCCAGGGCGAGATCTTCGCCCAGGGCGGCGACTATCCGGCCAATCCGGTCATCATCGGCTCCGGCGAGCACGCGCTCCTCTGCCGCTATTTCGCCGGGCGGCGGCGGCTCGCGGCGGAAGACCAGCTCACCCTCGAATGGGCCGGCGTCTGGCGGCAATACCATGCGGCGCTGATGCGGACCGTGGTGGTCGGCGCGCCGCGGCCCGAACATGTCTCGATGCATGGGGCGGCGCGCGACGCCCTTCTCGCCTGCGAGGCGGCGCTGAAGCCCGGCGCGGAGATGGGCGCCGTCTTCGCCGCCCATGCCGGCGCGCTCGACCGGGCCGGGTTCGGCCATGCGCGGCTCAACGCCTGCGGCTATGCGCTCGGCGCGCGTTATGCGCCGTCCTGGATGGAGCCCTTCATGTTCTACGAGGGGAACCCGACGGTGATGGCGCCCGGCATGGTCTTCTTCCTCCACATGATCCTGATGGACAGCGAGACCGGCGCGGCGATGACGCTCGGGCGCACCTCGCTGGTGACGGAGGCGGGGGCGGAGCCGCTTTCCGCCCTGCCGCTGGACCTGCCGGTCCGGTGAGGCGCCGGGCGCTCCTCGCGGCGCTCGCGCTCGGCGCCGGCCCGGCGGCGGCCGACATCACCTATTGGGCCGTCGACGCGCAGAGGACCGAGCCCGACCCCCATGCGCCCCGCCCGGCGCTCCGCGCCGACATCCAGACCTTCGCGACCCTCGCCGCGCCCGGCGTCGGCCTCGTCGTGGAGCCGGCGGAGGGCGGCACGGTCTGGATCGCCAACCTGATCGGCGGCGCGCTGGTCCGGCGCTTCGCCGGCCATGTCGAGCCGGGCCTCGCGCTCGGCGCCGGGCGCGTCCTCAGCCTCGCGCCGCGGCTCGCGCTTCGCGGCGCGGATCTCGTCGCCACTTTCCGCCTGCGGGACGAACGGGGGCGGGAGTTGGCGGCGTTCTTCGCCGTGGTCCGGCTCGCCGCGCCGAACCTTCGCGCCTTCGGCCCGGCGGAGGCGGAGCGGCTCGCCTTCCAGGCCGCCGCGCTCCTTCTCGGAGAAGGGCCGGCGGCCGACGCGCTCCGCGACGCGGCCGCCCTCGCCGCCATCGACGCGACGCCCGACCCCGCGCCGCGGCCGGGCGATGCGGCGGCCCCGCCAGCCGGGGCGGAGTGAGCCTCAGCCCTCGGCGCGGGCGTGAAAGATGAAGCCGAGGAAGTTCAGCAGCACCTGCGCCGCGAGGATCGGCGTCGAGCCGGTCGGGTCGTAATCCGGCGCCACCTCGACGAGGTCGATCCCGATCACCTCGTGGTTCGCGGCGACGCCCTGAAGAAGCTCCAGCACCTCATAGTAGAGGAACCCGCCATGCGAGGGCGTGCCGGTGCCCGGCGCGATCGAGGGGCAGAAGGCGTCGATGTCGAGCGTCACATAGACGCGCGCGCCCGCCGGCAGCCGATCTAGCACCTGCGGCACGCCGAGCCGGCGGAACTGCCGCACCGAGAGGATGTCGGAGCCCATCTTCCGCGCCGCCTCGTACCCCTCCCGCGCGGTGGAGGAGACGTTGCGGATGCCGATCTGGGTGAGCCCGGTGACATAGGGCTTCTCGGCGGCGCGGCGCATCGGGTTGCCGTGGCCGTGCCGCACCCCGTGCCGCTCGTCCACGAAATCGAGATGCGCGTCGATCTGCACGATGTGGAACGGCCCCTCGCCGTCGAAGGCGCGGATGCAGGGGATGTTGATGGAATGGTCGCCGCCGATCACCACCGGCAGCGCGCCGGCGGCGAGCGCCTTGCGCACCCCGTACTCGATGTTGGCGTGGGAGGCCTCGGTGTCGGTGTGGACGATGTCGGCGTCGCCCATGTCCACGATCCGCACCTCCGGGCCGAGATAGGTCGCGTCGTCCTCGTGGTCGTAGGCGCCGGCATGGCCGAAGGAGAAGAGGGTCGAGGCCTCTCGCACCGAACGCGGCCCGAACCGGGCGCCGGCGCGGTATTGCGTGCCCGCGTCGAAGGGCGCGCCGAGCACGGCGACGTCGGCGTCCAGCGCGTCCCAATCCTCCACCCAGGGCTTCTTGGCGAAGGTGGCGACGCCGACGAAGGGCAGGTTCAGCCGCCCCGACTCGTATCCGTGGCTCATGCTCGCGTCCGCAACTGGAAATCGCCGACAGGTTGGAGGAAACCGCCGCGTTTGCAATCACTTCAAACAAGTCCGCCGACGCCCGAGGGCGCCGGCGGGGAATTCAGGAGGCGGTGACGCCCGCGCCGCTGCGGCGGATGTTGCTGCGCCCGGCTGACGCTTCGAGGAGGAGAAGCGCTGACGAGGGCTGCGACGCGGCCTGCACGTGAGTACCGAAGGTTCCGCTGTGCGGAGCGTCGCCAGCCTGTCCCGCCCTGCCCCGCTCGACGCCGATTCCGGCCGTCCTGGGGGCGGTCGGGACCGCCAGCGCGTCATTCCGCATGTACATCTGCGGCGCCTGTTTCGAACTCCGACAGAAACTCTGACAAGGCGCGTCCGTAACCAAGGACGCGCAGCGCTCGCGGGGCTTCGGAACCGCGCACAATCGCGGCAGCCAACAGATTTTCTGGGAACGCCCCGTCTACACGACCGCCCACATGGCGATCTTAACGCTGCGTTAATCTTTACCTCGATTCGGGGGAACCGGCCAATCGGAAACCGGGAAAATTATGTGGATTTTCGCACAGAATGGGCGGTTTTGCACATTTTCGCGCAACTCCGGCGAGCGGCCGGCCGCGCGTTCAACCGGAGCGGAGCGCCTGCTTCATGACCTTGCCGTTCGGGTTTCGCGGAAGGGGTTCGGAGCGGAACTCCACCACGTCCGGCGTCTTGTAATCGGCGAGCAGGCTCCGGCAATGCGCCTTCAGGGCCTCGGCCGTGATCGAGGGGTCGGAGGAGACGACGATGGCGCGTGTCTTCTCGCCGAGCACCGGGTCCGGGAAGCCGATCACCGCCGCCTCGGCGACGCCGGGATGGAAGGCCAGCGCGTTCTCCACCTCGGCCGACCAGACCTTGTAGCCGCCGCGGTTGATCATGTCCTTGATGCGGTCATGGACATAGAGGAAGCCGCCCTCGTCGAAGCGGCCGAGATCGCCGGATTTCCAGTAGCCGGCCTGGAAGCTCTCCGCGGTCTTTTCCGGCATCTTCCAGTAGCCCGGCACGACCATCGGCCCGCCGATCCAGATCTCGCCCGATTCGCCCGTCGGAACCTCGCGGCCTTCGGGGTCGACGACGAGGATGTCGGCGTGCGGCACCGGCCGGCCCACCGTCGAGGGCCGCCCGGCCTGCGCGCCGAGCGGAACGATGGTCGCCGGCGAGGCGGTTTCGGTGGAGCCGTACGCCTGCGCCAGCGTCAGGCCCGGCAGCGCCTCCGCCATCCGCTCGATCGTCGCCACCGGCATCGGCGCGCCGCCGAAGGAGCCGACGCGCCAGGCGGAGAGGTCATGATCGGCAAGGTTCGCCCGCATCAGGCAGAGATTGTACATGGCCGGCACCATCACGGTGAAGGACATGCGCTCGGCGGCGGCGAGGGTCAGGAACGCCTCCACCTCGAATTTCTCCAGCATGACGACCGCGCCGCCACAGGCGAGCGGGGTGAGGATGCCGGCGACGAGGCCGGTGACATGGCTCGCCGGGACGGCGACCACCGTCCGGTCCGCCGGCCCGAGGCCGAAGGCGTCGATATAGGCGAAGGACGAATGGACGAGGTTGAGATGCGTCAGCATCGCGCCCTTCGGCCGCCCGGTCGTGCCCGAGGTGTAGAGGATGACGGCGCAATCCTCCTCGGCGCGCTGCGGCTCCGGCGCGCCCGGCCCTGCGGCCAGCCCTTCGAGCTCCTCGGAGAGAAGCCGCGGCGTCCCTTCGGGAACAAGCCCGGCCAGCGCCTCGTCGGCGATCGCCATCCGCGCGCCGGAATCGCCGAGCGCATAGGCCGTCTCGGCCGCGCTCGAGCGGATCGAGACCGGCACCGCGATGGCGCCGGCGCGGAGGATGCCGAGAAGGCCGAGGACGAAGGGCCAGCGATTGCCGGCGATCAGGCCGACCCGGTCCCCCGGCTCGACGCCCCGCGCCGCCAGCGCGCCGGCGACGCCCGCCGCGGCCCGCGCCAGATCGGCATGGGAGAGCCGGACGGCGCCGTCCACCAGCGCGTCCCCGTTCGGATTCGCCGCCGCGGCGGCGGCGAGCATGGCGCCCACCGTCGGCGGCCGGGAGACCCGGCAACGCACGATCCGGTCGGAAAAATGCGCCTCGGCGCGAAAGGCGACGTCGCTCACGGGAAAGCCTCAGGCCTTGATGTGGGAATCGGTCACGGGGTCCGGGCGCCGATGCGGGCGGCCGCTCCCGCCGCCCGCATCGCTTCCGCTGCAGATCCGCGCCAGTTCTGGGCGCATGATCCCCAGTTGGAAGCGTGCCCGTACATTCACAGCGTTTCCTCGCGCCCCCGCTTTCCGGGGGGTCTTGCACGGGCCGAAGCTAGGCGCGCGCCTGACCGAACGTCAAGGACACGGGAGCAAGCCGTTTACGATTCCCGTGAGATGGAGGCGACGGCCGGAGTCGAACCGGCCTACACGGATTTGCAATCCGCTGCGTAACCGCTCCGCCACGTCGCCGAAGGAGCGCGCGGTCGATAGCAAAGGGACGACGTGGCGTCCAGCGCCGTTGCGGCTGCGAAGACGCTATGGCAAATGGACCGCGAGCCTACGGAGCCAGTCGATGAAGCACGCCGAGATCGATTTCGCCGCGCTGCGCACGCTGATGGTGGACCGGCAGGTGCGCCCCTCGGACGTGACCAGCTTTCCCATCATCGAAGCGATGCTCAGCGTTCCGCGCGAACGCTACGCCCCGGCGGCGCTCCGCGCGGTCGCCTATGCCGAAGCGCCGCTGAGGCTCGCGCCCGGCCGGGAGACGCTGGCGCCCCGCGTTTTCGCCAAGCTGCTCGACGCGGCGCGGATCGGGCCGGACGACCTGGTGCTCGACCTCTTTCCCGGCCTCGGCTACTCGACCGCCGTCATCGCGCGGATCGCCGCCGCGGTGATCGCGCTCGAGCCGGACGAGGGGCTCGCCGCCGCCGCCTCGGCGACGCTGGCCGCAGAGAACATCGACAACGCGCTGATGCTGCACGGAGACGCGGCCTCCGGCGACGCCGCGCACGGTCCCTATGACGCGATCTTCATGAACGGCGGCGTGGCCCGCGAGCCGGCCGCGCTCACCTCCCAACTCAAGGAGGGCGGCCGCCTCGTCGCGATCCGGATCGAGGGCGCGGTGGGCCGCGCCACCGCCTGGACCCGGATCGGCGACCGGCTGGAGCCGCGCCCGCTTTTCGACGCCGCCGCCGCCATCCTGCCCGGTTTCGAACCGGAGGAGAGTTTCGCGTTCTGACCATCGGGCGGAAACCGGTTGCCTTCAGCCCGCGTTCGGCTATTCTACGAAGCCAAGAAAGCTTTGAAGGCAGGCGGCTTATGAAGCGAACTTCAAGTTTGATCGCGGCTTCGGCGCTCGCGATCCTCGCCGCCACGGGGGCGAGAGCCGAAACGCTGGAAGAGGCGTTTGCGAAGACCTACGCCTCCAACCCGACGCTGATCTCCGCCCGCGCGGGCGTTCGCGCAGTCGACGAAGGCGTGCCGGCGGCGCGCGCCGGGATGCGGCCGAACGTCGATGTGGTCGGCACCGTCGGCGTGACCGACACCTCGATCAACGGCGCGCCGGCCGGCTCGACGCGGGAGCCGCGCTCCGTCGCGCTCTCGGCCAGCCAGGTGCTCTACGATGGCGGGCGGACCTGGAACCGCATCGATTCCGCGGTGGCAGGCGTCGATTCGGCGCGGGCCGCGCTCGAATCGGTGGAGCAGAGCGTGCTGCTCCAGGCGGTCAACGCCTACATGAACGTGCGCCGGGACCAGCAGTTCGTCGCCCTCGCGCAGAACAACGTCCGGGTCATCACCGAGCAGCTCCGCGCCGCGGAGGACCGCTTCGCCGTCGGCGAGGTGACGCGCACCGATGTCAGCCAGGCCCGCGCCCGGCTGGCGCAGAGCCAGGCCTCGCTCGCCGCTCAGGAAGGCGCGCTGGCGCAGTCCTTCCAGCTCTATGGCCGCGTCGTCGGCGCGCCGCCGGGCGAGCTCGCCCCGCCGCCGCCGCTGCCGCCGCTGCCGGTCACGCTGGCCGAGGCGGTGCAGGAGGCGCTGGACAGGCACCCCGACGTCCGCTCCGCCCGCTTCGACGAGGCGCAGGCCCGGAGCGACATCGCCACCGCGCAGGGCGCGCTCCTGCCGACGGTCACGCTCTCGGGCTCCGTCTCCTATGGCGAGGACCAGAGCTCCACTCTCTCCAATGGCGTCACCACCGCGCAGGTGCAGCTCCAGGCCCGGATTCCGCTCTACCAGGGCGGCGCCGAATACGCCGAGATCCGTCGCACCCAGGCGGTGCAGAGCCAGCGTATGGCGCAGATCCACGAAACCGCTCGCGCGATCCAGGAGCAGGTGGAGAACGCCTGGACCAGCCTGATGACGGCGCGCATCACCATCCGCGCCGCGCGGGCGCAGGTCGCCGCCGCGCAGCTCGCCTTCGAGGGCGTGACCGAGGAAGCCAAGCTCGGCGCCCGCACCACGCTCGACGTGCTCGACGCGGAGCAGGAGCTTCTGGACGCCCGCACCAACGTGGTGTCGGCGGAGCGGGACGAATATGTCGCGGCCTATTCGGTCCTCTCCGCAGTCGGCCGGCTCACCGTCGCGGGGCTCGGCCTCACCTCGGTCGAGCATTACGACCCGAACGAGAACTACGCAGACGTGAACGACCGATTCTTCGGCTTCAAGCGAGACGAGCTGACCGAGTGGAAATCGCCGATCGCGCCGTGAGGGGAGCCGCGAGATGACCGAGCGGGAAGGCCCCGACGGGCGCTCGATGAGCGAGATTCTCGCCTCGATCCGCCGCATCGTCTCCGACGAGGAACGCGCGCGGCGCGAGAGCGAGCGCCGCGAGGGCGCGCCGCGGGCCGATTCCGGGGAGGCGCCGCCGCTCGAACTCACATCCGAAATGCGCGTGGTTGGCGCGGCCCCTGCCCCGGCGCCCCAACCCGCCGTCGCGCCGGAAGACCCGGAAGCGCCGCTCGATCTCGGCGTCGCCGGCCGGCTCGTCTCCGCGCCGCCGCACACATCCTATGCGCCGCAGCCTGGCCCGAGCACGGCGGAGATCGAGGAGATCGTCCGCCGCGTCGTCCGCGAGGAGCTGCGCGGGCCGATCGGCCTCGAGATCAGCCGCAAGGTGAAGGCCTCGATCCGCGACGAGGTGCGCCGCATCCTCGAAGAGGACGAAGAGCCGCTGCTCTGACCCGATTTCCCCGGCGCGTTTACCGCGAGAGCCCCGCCGGACCCGGCCGTTAACCGTGATTCCGGTCGGATTCGAACGAAATTTCGCTAAAATCCTTGATCGTGGCCGTCAGCGCGCACCCACCCCGGCGCGAAGGCGGGCGCGGGCCCGGCTGCGGCCGGGCCTGCGCGGCGGCTCATTGCAGATCGAGCCTGACCTCGCGCCCCGGCGGCAGCACGTGGAACGGCGCGCCCTCGTACAGCTCGGTCTCGCCCGACCACATCCGCGAGAGATAGACGCCGTCGCCGATCTCGAAGGTGAAGCAGACGCGGTTCGGCCCGCCGGCGGAAAGGATCTCGGCGATCTCCGCCCGTTCCGCCGCGCTCGGCGCCGCGCCCTCCGCCCAGCGCCGCAGCATTCCGGCGCCGTCGGCATAGACCCGCGCCGTCGCCGGATCGGGCGGCGCGGTCTCGCAGAGCCGCCCGCCTTCGAAGACATAGTCGATGGAAATCCGCGCGATCCGGCGCGTCAGCGCCCCGCCGACGGCGCCTTTTCTCAGGGCGAAATGCGCGTCGGTGGCGAAGCCGCCGCCCTTCGGCGGGCCGATCACTTCGGCGGCGAGGCAGCCGAACCCGTCATCCGGCCAGGAGCACCAGATCGCCCCCGGCCGGGCGAGGCCCCGCACCTCCGCCTCCGAGAGCGCCTCGCCCGCCGCGACGGGTGCGGCGACGACCAGGAGGGCCGCCAGCGTCGCGCGAAATCCCGCCATCTGCCGTCTCCCGATCTGGCGCCGCGCCGCCGCGCGCGCGTTGCCCTTGCATCGATTCGCCGCCACCATGCCCCGAAACGGGAGCGAAACGATGTCGACGGCGCCGGTCTACGAGATCGATCACAAACGCTTCTGGGAAGACCCCTACCCCGACCTCGCCGCCATGCGCGCCAGGGCGCCGATCGCCTTCGTGCCGCAGCTCAACGCCACGCTCCTCACCCGGCGCGACCACATCTTCGAGATGGAGAAGAAGATCGACGTCTTCTCCTCGACCCAGCCGGGCGGGCTGATGACGGTGCTGATGGGCGAGAACATGATGCGCCGTGACGGCGAGCCGCATCTTTCCGAGCGCCGGCAGATCTTCCCCACCGTCTCGCCGAAGACGGTGCGGGATGTCTGGACCGCCGCCTTCGAGGCGGACGCGGAGCGGCTGCTCGAAGGCCTCCGCCGGCTCGGCCGGGCGGAGCTCTGCCGCGACTACGCCATGCGCATCTCCGGCGACGCGCTCCGCGCCATCACCGGCCTCCTCTCGATGACGGCGGAGGAGCTGGACGCCACCAGCCAGGCGATGATCGACGGCTGCGCCAACTATGTCGGCGACGCGGCGGTGGAGGCGCGCTGCCATTGGGGCACGGCGCTGATCGACGAGCATATCGACCGCATGGCGGCGAGCGCGCCGGCGCATTCGATGCTGGCCGTGCTGCAGGCGGCCGGGTCGCCGATGGACCGGATTCGCGCCAACATCAAGCTCACCATCTCCGGCGGCCAGAACGAGCCGCGGGACGCCATCGCCGGCGCCGCCGCCGCGCTCCTCCTCCATCCCGAGCAGCGGGCGAAGGTGGAGCGGGGCGCCGCGAGTTGGGACCAGGTCTTCGCCGAATATGTGCGCTGGATGTCGCCGATCGGCATGTCGCCCCGCCGCGTCGCCCGCGAGTATGAACTCGACGGCGTGCGCTTCGCGCCGGAGGAGCGGGTGTTCCTGATGTTCGGCGCCGCGAACCGCGACCCGGACGTTTTCGAGGCGCCCGAGCGCTTCGACGTGGAGCGGGACGCCTCCGCCCACATCGCCTTCGGCGCGGGCCCGCATTTCTGCGCCGGGGCCTGGGCCTCGAAGGCGCTGGTCGCCGGCGTCGCGCTGCCGCGGCTCTTCGCGGCGCTGCCGGGGCTGAGGCTCGCGGGAGAGGTCAAATGGGGCGGCTGGGCCTTCCGCGGGCCGCTTGGCCTCCCCGTCTCCTGGGAGGCGGCGGCGGCCGCGTGACGCGCGGCCCCGAAGGCCCCATATTCCATCCATGGTCAGGATTCTCCTCCCCGTCCTCGTCGCCGCCCTATGGGGTTGGCTCTCCTGGCGTTTCGGCATGGCGAAGATGAAGGCCGAGCTCGACGCCAAGGCGGAGCCGATTGACGATCCGGCGCTGGAGGCGGCGATCCGCCGACTCGGCCGGCAGGTCGGCATCGACCATCTCCAGGCCAATCTCTACCCGATGGAGGCGGTGAACGGCCTCGCCGCGCCGGACGGGCGGATCTTCCTCACCTCGGGCCTCTTCGCGCGCTATCGGATGGGGGACTTCACCGCGGCGGAACTCGCCTCCGTCGTGGCGCATGAGCTCGGCCATGTCGCGCGCGGCCATTCCCGCCGCCGGATGATCGACTGGACCGGGCAGAACGCCGCGCGCATGGCGCTCGGCATGCTTCTCAGTCGCTTCGTGCCGGTGCTCGGCTATTACCTCGCGAACTTCATCGCCACGCTGGTGATGTCGAAGCTCTCGCGCCGGGACGAATTCGAGGCGGACGAATACGCCGCCGCGCTGATGACGCGGGCGGGGTTCGGCGTCGGGCCGCAGATCTCGATGTTCGAGAAGCTGCACAAGCTCTCGCCGAAGCAGGGCGGCGTCGCCTGGATGATGAGCCACCCGCCGGCGCCGGAGCGGATCGCCGCGATCAAGGCGCGGGCGGACGGCTGGGCCGCCGAACCCGAGCGGATCGACTAGGTTCAGCGGTCGATCTGGTCGACCGAGGGGGTGAGGCTGATCGAGGCCTCGGCCGAAGGCCCGCCGCCTTCGAAGATCTTCCTCAAAATGCCGGGCGCCAGCACCGAGAGCGGGTTCACCGTCACCTTCGGGTCCTCCGCCGGGCCGTTCACCGCGAAGGTAAAGGCGAAAAGGCCGCCGCCATCGCCGCCGGTCAGGATCGTGCCGAGCACCGGGATGCCGCCGAGCGCGGAGTTGATGCGGTAAAGCGGGGTGAAGACGCCGCGCATGTCGAGCGCGTCGGCGTCGAGGTCGTAGTCGCCCTCGAGATTGACGCCGATCATCGGGCCCTTCGCCGTCGCGTCCTTCAGCCGGAGCCGGCCCTCGGCATAGCCGAAGGGCGCGTGGATGCCGTCGAAGACGATCCCATCGCTCCGCATCTCGGCGCGAAGATCCTCGAGCTCGGCGCCGGCGAGCAGCTGTTCGAGCTTCGCGTCCTTGTGGATCACGAGGTCCTTCACCCGGACCTCGCCGTCGAGGCTGAACGGGTCGCCGCGGGCGATCGCGGCGTCAAGCGCCAGGGTGCCGCCGGAGCCGTCGTCGAAGACCTTGGCGTCGCGGAGGAACCGGCCGGCGTCCTCGACGCGGAGCCGCAGCTCGCCGCCCTCCGGGCCGCGGCGGAGGAAGGCGGTGGCGGGGCCGCCGCCTTCGCCGACGCGGGCGACGCCGCGCGCCACCACCTCGTCCCGCCCGGTGCGGCGGATGAAGCCCTCGACCTCGTGGAAGGCGTATTCGTCCGTCACCTTCAGCCGGTCGATCCGGGCGTCCACCCGGAACGGGGTGACGGCGGCGCCGGCGTCCCGCCCGCCATCGGCGTCGGCCAGCGCGTCGTCGGTCAGGTCCTCGATGCCGGTGAGGTCGAGGAGCGGCCCGTTGGCTTCGACCATCCAGGTCCGCCCTTCGCGCCGGGCCGACACCGCTAGATCGACCGCATCGCGAAACCGGAGCCGGTCGAGCCGCACGCTCTCCGGGCCGCCCTCGACGTCCGTCGCGGCGGCGCCGGCCGCGGAGAGCGCCGGGGCGGAGATGTCGAAACGGTCGAGCTTCACCGAAAGGCCGGCGAGCGCGCCTTCCGCCTCGATCCGCGCCTTCGGCCCCGCCGCCTTGCTCCAGGCGAGCGCCGGCACCGACAGTTCGGCGCGGGCGAGGTCCGCGGCGAGCCGGAAGCGCGCGCCGCCCGCCCGCGGCTCGATCGTCGCCTCCACGGCGGCCGCGCCGCCGGTGAACCAGGGCTGCGTCACGCCGAAGGCGGCGAGCCGCTCCGGCGTCGCCTCCGCCTTCGCGGTGATCTGCCGCTCGGAGGGGGAGAACCGCTCCCGCCACTCCACCTCGGCGGGCAGGCCCGCCACTTCAACGCCGCCGGCGAGACGGAAGCCCGCCGTATCCGCCTCCAGCAGCAGTTCGGCCGCCTTCGCCTCGCGGCCGAGGCCGGGCGCGACCAGCGCGACATCGGTCATCCGCGCCGTCGCCGAGGCGGCGACGTCATCGAGCAGAAGGTCCTTCAGCAGCGGGAAATTCGCCGTCGCCTCCACTTCGGCCCGGCCCTCGACCTCGCCGAGCGGCACGCCGAGCTTCGAGGTGAGGCCGAGCGGCTCGGAATCGATCAGCGCCAGCGCGTCGGCGAGCCGGCCGGCCGCCTTGATATGCGCTTCGCCGGGCGTGTCCGGATGGCCGAGATCGGCGATCACGAAAGTGGAGCCGGCAAGATCCAGCGGCTCGCCGCCCTCGGGCGTCGCCGTTCCGGCGTCGAGCGAGAGGGCGAAGCGCTTGAGGTCCACCTGCCCGGCGCCGCTGGCGTGGCGGATCGGCGGCATCGGCCGGAGGTAGTGGCCGACCGTGTCCTCGAAGGTGAAGTCGATCTTCACCTCCTCCTCCGCGCCGCCGAGCCGCAGCGCGGCGTCGGCCTCGACGATATGCGCGGCCTCCATGTTCTCCCGCATCCAGATGAGCGCGCCCGGCGCCGCCTGCCGCGGCCAGTGCTCCAGCATCTCCGCAAGGGTGAAATCGGCGGCGGAGACGGTCAGCTCCGCGCCCCAGCCACCGTTTTCGGGGCGGATGCGGCCGGCCGCGGAGACGGTCATCCGCTCCCGCTCCAGCCGCAATTCGCCGATCTCGATCAGGAAGGGCTGAAGGGTGACGCGCCCGGTCAGCCGCGCCGCCTTGTAGCCGAGCGGCGCGGCGAGAAATTCCGGCGCGGCGACGGCGATGTTCTCGAAATCGAGCTGCGCCACGGCGTCGAGCGGCGCGCCCGCCTCGTCGCGGCCGACCTGCACGAAGCCGCCGCCGGTGAAGGAGGCGCGGTCGGCGTCAAGCGCCACCTCGTCGATGGCGAAGCGCTCCGCCCCGGGGTCGAAGACGAACTGGAAGGCGGCGCTCCGAAGCGGCTCCTTCACCCCGGGCGCGAGCTTCAGCCGCCCTTCGCCGGCGGTCAGGCGGCCTTCGAGCTCCTCAAGATCGCCCGCCGCGTTGAAGGCGAGCGCGATCTGGCCGGAGACGGGCGCCTCGAGCGCGGCGAGCCAGTCGAGCGCGGGAATCTGCCCGGCGAGGTCCGACGGCGCCGCGTTCTCGAACTTCGCCCGGAGGCTCACGCGGCCTTCGGCGTTCCGCTCCCCCTCGAAGGAGCCGGTGGCGCGGCCCTGCGCGCCGCCGTCGAGCGCAAGGCTGGCGCGCCCGGCATAGCCGGCCTCGGTGGCGCGGAACTCGGCCGAGACGCCGGCGGCGCGATAGGCGCGCCCACTCATCGCGTCGATATAGAGGAGCGACGCGCCTTCGAGCCGGAGCGTCCCGCGTTTCGGCCCGCCGGCGCCGGCGTCGCCTCCCTCCGTCGCTTCGGAGAGAAGCCGGCGGAAGGCGAGCGCGCCTCGCTCCGCCGCCTCTTCCGACGCGCCTTCGAAACCGAACCGGAAGACGCCGGACGGATCGCGCGAGAGGCGGGCGGAGACGCCGGTCAGCGTCACCTCCTCGGGCGCCACCCGGCCGTCGAGCAGCGTCGCGAGCGAGAGCCGGGCGGCGACGGCCGGAATCGCGGCGATGCGCCCCACTTCCGGGTCGACGATCGCCGAGGTCTCGGCGACGACGCGAAGGACGCGCCCGCCTTCCGGCTCCTCCATCAGCCGGAGCCGCAAGGCGCCAAGCTCGAACCGCGCGCCCGGCAGTTCGGCGGAGGCCGCGCGCTCGATGAAGGGGATCAGCGGCGAAAGATCGATGGGCCCCGCCGAGAGCCGCATCCAGAGCCCGCCGGCAAGCGCCAGCGCCACGAGCAGCACCCCGCTCGCGGCCGCTCCGAGGATGCGGGCGACGCGCGCCGCCGCTCCCCGCCCCTCCCTCACCAGCCCGCTCGTCTCATGCGTTCCCTTTCGCCGGCCCGGCGCGGGCGCGGCGTCGCTTGACGGTTCGGCGCGGTTTCCTGAAACGCGCGCTCATGCAATCTAGTCCCGAACCGTGTCCGCTTGAAGGAGCGTAACATGACGAAAACGCCCGAAGCCGGCGACAAAGCGCCGGAATTCACATTGCCGACCCCCGGCGGAGAGGTTTCGCTCGCCGGGCTGAGGGGCCGCAAGGTCGTCCTCTACTTCTATCCGCGGGACGACACGCCCGGCTGCACCACCGAGGCGCTGGACTTCACGGCCGCCGCCGCGGCCTTCGACGCCGCCGGCGCGACCGTGATCGGCGTCTCGAAGGATAACGTGAAGAGCCATGAGAAGTTCATCTCGAAACGGGCGCTCTCCGTCGTCCTCGCCTCCGACGAGACGGGGACGACCTGCGAGGATTACGGCGTCTGGGTCGAGAAGCAGAATTACGGCAAGACCTATATGGGCATCGAGCGCGCCACCTTCCTGATCGACGGCGCGGGCGTCATCCGCCAGGTCTGGCGCAAGGTGAAGGTGGCCGGGCACGCCGACGCCGTGCTGGAGGCCGTGAAGGCCCTTGGCTGACGCGATCCTGACCGGGATCGCCCGCGGCGTCCTCACCGAGCCGGATGCGCGCGAGAAGGCCCGCCGCTCCCGCGAGGGCGCGGCGCTCTGGCGCGCGGCGCGGGCGGAGGGCGCCGCGCGGCTCGGCGACGCCCGGCCGCCGGATCGCCCGGCCCGGCCGGAGAAGCCCGAGCTTCTCGACCCGCGGGAGATGCCGAAGCGGCGGCGCGGCGCGGAGGCGGGGCGCATCGCCCTCCTCCACGCCGTCGCGCATATCGAGCTCAACGCCATCGACCTTCACTGGGACATGGCCGCCCGCTTCGCCGGCGAGCGCCTGCCGATGGGCTTCTTCGACGACTGGGTGCAGGCGGCGGACGACGAGGCGAAGCATTTCGGCCTCGTCGCCGACCGGCTGGAGGCGCTCGGCGCCTCCTACGGGGCGCTGCCCGCCCATGCCGGGATGTGGCGCGCGGCGGAGGACACGACGGGGGACCTTCTCGCCCGCCTCGCCATCGTGCCGATGGTGCTGGAGGCGCGGGGGATAGACGTCACCCCCGGCATGGTCGCGGCTTTCGAGGCGGCGAAGGACGAGGACAGCGCCGCCGCGCTCCGCATCATCGCGGCCGAGGAGGTGGCGCATGTCGCCTATGGCGCGAAATGGTTCAATTTTCTCTGCGGCCGCGCCGACGCCGACCCGAAGCCGACCTTCCACGCGCTCGTGCGCCGCTGGTTCCCCGGCGGAACCAAGCCGCCCTTCGACGAGGCGCGCCGCGCCGAAGCCGGGATGCCGCCGGATTTCTACTGGCCGCTGGTGGAAAGCGAAACAGCGCGTGAAGCGAGGGGGTTCCCCTAACGCTTGAAGCGGCGGTTCCGATCCTTTACGCACCGGTCAAGCGCGGACGAAAGAGCCGCGCCCGAACGACGAGAGATGGTGTGCGGGAGGCTGAATGCTTCGAAGGCTCAGCGAAGGCGCGAACCGTCGCCTGGAACGCATCGCGCCAGAACGGCGCCTGATCCTGCGATCCGAGACTTCGACGCGATATCTGCGACTTTCTCCGCTCGCCCAGGTCTGCGGCGGAGCGGCGTTGGCGCTGGCGCTGGTCTGGAGCGCGTCGGCGAGCTTCGGCTTCGCCGCTTCGGCGCTTCGCGGCGCGGCGGTCGAGGCGCGGCTCGAAGCGTCCGAACGGGCCGCCGCGGCGGAACGGGCCCGGCTCGAGGCGCAGCTCGCCGCCACGGCCGAAGCGCTCTCGCTCGCCCGCGCCGAGGCGGAGACGGCGATCTCCCGCTATGAACAGGGCCACGCCGCGCTCGGCGACGCGTTGACCGGCGAGCGCGAGGCGGAGGCGCGGCTCGCCTCCCAGCGGAACCGCTTCGCGGCGCTCTCCACCGAGCATGACGCGACGGTTTCCCAATGTCAGGTCGCCGAGCGTCGCCTCGCCGCGCTCGAAGGCCAGCTTGTCGCCAAGCAGGCCGAAACGGCCCGCCTCGCCGATGCGCTCGCCGCGCTCAACGCCACCGTCACCGATGTGGCGGCCGCGCGCGACGATGCGGCGCAGACCTCGCATTCGCTCGTCCTCAAGGTGGACGAGCTTTCGAACGAGATCGCCGAGCGGGCGGAGCGTCAGAACCGGCTCTTCGCCCAGCTCGAGGACGCGGCGACGCTGAGCCTCGGCTCGCTCGAAGGCGTCTTCCAGAAGAGCGGCGTCGCGCTCGAGCCGATCCTCGACGCGGTGCGGCGGGAATATTCCGGCTCCGGCGGCCCCTTCATCCCGGCCGACGAGGTTGGCGCGCTCGCGCCCGACGAGGAATCGGGGGCGCGTTACGCCGCGCTGATGGAGCAGCTTGAGCGGGTGAACCTGATGCGGATCGCCACCGAGCGGCTGCCCTTCGCGCGGCCGGTCGGCGCGGCCCGCTTCACCTCCGGCTTCGGCGGCCGGATCGACCCGAAGAACGGCCGCCGCGCGATTCATACCGGGATCGACTTCGCCGCGTCCCGCGGCACGCCGATCTACGCCACCGCCGGCGGCCGGGTCGTCCATGCCGGCTGGCGGCACGGCTACGGCAAGGTGATCGAGATCGAGCATGCATTCGGTTACGAAACCGTCTACGCTCACCTCAGCGAGATCCGCGTGAAGGTCGGCGACCGCGTCGAGCGGGGCGACCGGATCGGCGGAATGGGCTCCACCGGGCGCAGCACCGGCACCCATCTCCACTACGAAGTCAGGATCGACGGCGAGCCCGTCAATCCGATCAGATACATCGAGGCCGCACGAAATGTTCTCTAAGAGCAAGATCAACGAACCCGCTTCGACGCCGTCCCCGGCGCACGCGACGCCGCCCGCGCCCTCGGCTCCGGCCGCGGCGAGCTCGTCGCCGGCGCCCGTCTCCACCCCCGCGCCGAAGCCGAAGGCGGCGCCCTCGGTGATCTCGTCCGACCTCAAGATCGTCGGCAACCTGATCACCCCGGGCGACATCCAGGTCGAAGGCAACATCGAGGGCGACATCCGCGCCCACCTCCTCACGGTTGGCGAGACGGCGACGATCTCCGGCGAGGTGGTGGCCGACGACATCGTCATCCACGGCCATGTGAAGGGCAAGGTGCGGGGCCTCAAGGTCCGGCTCAACGCCTCCGCCAAGGTCGAGGGGGACATCATCCACAAGACGATCGCGATCGAGAGCGGCGCGCATTTCGAGGGCTCGGTGCAGCGCGCCGACGACCCGCTGAAATCCGGCGCCTCCTCGCGCGGGAACGGCTCGTCCGGCGAGTGACGCGCATCGCCCGGCCGTCTCGCGCGGCCGGGCGTTTTCGAGGCCGGCCCATTCGGCTGGCCGCGCCCGAAGGCGCGCCCTCTGGCGAAGCGCGGCGGCTCAGCCCTTCGCCCAGGCCTCCCGCTTGCGATAGATCGTCGACGGGCTGAGATCGAGCACCCGCGCCGCCTTCGGGATCGAACCGCCATGCGCGGCGATGGTCGCCTCGATGAACTCGCGCTCGACGTCGGCCAGCGTCTCGCCCACGAGGGGCTCGATCCGCTGCGACAGCGTCAGCGGCTCCGCAGGCTGAGGCGCTGCGCCCATCGGCGCCGGAGCGGCCCGGCCGCCCGCCACGAGGCCCGGCGGCAGCATCGTGGGCGTCGCCTCTTCCGCGTCATGCAGCAGCACGACGTTCCAGATCACGTTCTGAAGTTGCCGGATGTTGCCCGGCCAGGGCAGCGACCGGATCGCCTGTTTCAGCTCCGGCGAGAGCCGGCGGAACTGCTTGCCCTCCTCCTGCGCGTAGCGGAGGAGGAAGGCCTCCGCCGCCTCCACCGCATCCTCGCCGCGGGCGCGGAGCGGCGGCAGGTGGATCGGCACGACATGGAGCCGATAGAAGAGATCCTCGCGGAACCGGCCGGCCTTCACTTCGGCGACCGGGTCCCGGTTGGTGGCGCAGACGATGCGCACATCCACCTTGCGCGGCTGCGTCGCGCCGACCGGCGTGACGGTGGAGGTTTGCAGGAAGCGCAGGAGCTTCGTCTGCAGCGCCAGGTCCATCTCGCAGATCTCGTCGAGAAAGAGCGTGCCGCCATCCGCCGCCGCCGCCGCGCCCGGCTTGTCCGCGATGGCGCCGGTGAAGGAGCCCCGGAGGTGACCGAACACCTCGGATTCCAGCAGGTCCCGCGGGATCGCGCCGCAGTTCAGCGCGATGAAGGGGCCGTTCGCGCGGCCCGACTCGGCGTGGATCGCCTGCGCCGCCACTTCCTTGCCGGTGCCGCTCTCGCCGGTGATGAAGACCGTGGCGGTGGAGCGGCCGATCTCGCCGATCAGGCGATAGACCTCCAGCATCTCGGGCGAGGACCCGATGAAGCCGTGAAAGCCGCTCTTCGCCACCGGCCGCTTCCGCCGCGCGCCGCCGCTCTTGGCGATCTCGTCGGCGGCGTTCTGGACGGCGGAGAGGAGCCGCCGCTCGTCGAAGGGCTTCACCAGGAAGTCGAAGGCGCCGCCCTTCATCGCCTCGACGGCCCGGTTGATCGAGCCGTTGGCGGTGATGACGATGACCTTCCCGTCCGGGTCCGTCGCCCGCATCTCGGCCAGAAGGTCGAGCCCGTCGCCGTCCGGCAGCATCAGGTCGAGAAGCACAAGGCGCTTTTCCGAGTTGCGGTGCTTGGTCCGCGCCTCGGCGACGAGGCCGGCGCATTCCACCTCGAAGCCGGCCCTGGTGAGAACGCTCTCGTAGACGAGTGCGAGCGATCGCGTATCCTCTACGAGCAGAACGGAATTCACGCAGCTTTCGCCTTGCGCTCCGAGCCGACGAAGCGCAGCACCCCGTCGAGTTCCGGGGCCAGTTCGCCGGCCAACGCGATCGCGCCTTCCGAGTCCTGGTCATGGGCCAGCCGGTTCAGCCGCTCCGCCTGGCGCTGCAGCCGCACCGCGCCGACCGCGCCCGCCACCGAAATGAGGATGTGGCTGGCCGAGCGGATCT
>CALFYQ010000143.1 GCA_937952085.1 uncultured Paracoccaceae bacterium
GCTGACCGACCGCGTCTCGGTGATGCGGCAGGGCCGGATGGTGGCGCATCTCGACACCGCCTCGACCAGCCGGGAGGAGCTCGCCGAGCTGATGGTCGGCCGCAAGGTCCTCCTCCGGGTCGAGCGGCCCGAGGTCGCCGAAGGCGCCGCCGCGCTCCGCGTCACCGGCCTCCGCTACGCCGACCGGGACGGGGTGGAGCGCCTCAAGGGCCTCGATTTCGAGATCCGCGCCGGGGAGATCCTCGCCGTGGCCGGCGTCTCCGGCAACGGCCAGTCGGAGCTTCTCGACGTTCTCGCAGGCATCCGCGCGCCCTCCGCCGGCGCCATCGAGATCGGCAACGTGGTGATCGACGCCGCGCATCCGAAAACCCCCGCCGAGATGCGCGATCTCGGCCTCTCCCACGTGCCGGAGGACCGGCACCACCGCGGCCTCGTCCTGCCCTTCGACGGGGAGGAGAACTGCATCCTCGGCTTTCAGGACGGGCCCGCCGCCGGCGCCGGCTTCGCGCTCGACCTCCAGCACATCGCCGCGCGCGCCGCGCGCCACGTGAAGGAATTCGACGTCCGCCCGCCCACCGCGAAACTCCGCGCTTCGCAATATTCCGGCGGCAACCAGCAGAAACTGGTCCTGGCGCGGGAGATCGACGCGGCGCCGAAGGTCCTCCTCGTCGGCCAGCCGACCCGCGGCGTCGACATCGGCGCCATCGAGTTCATCTACAGGCGCCTGATGGCGATGAAGGCGCAGGGCTGCGCCATCCTCCTCGTCTCGGTCGAGCTGGAAGAGGTGATGAGCCTCGCCGACCGCATCCTCGTCATGTCGAACGGCGAGCAGACCGGCCTTCTCGACCGCGAAGAGGCCGACGAGCGGAAGCTCGGCCTCCTGATGGCCGGCGTGCGCGGGGAGGCGGCGTGAACCCGACCCAGCTTCCCGCCTGGGCGGACGTGATCGTCCTGCCGCTCATCAACATCCTCGCCGCGCTCGTCGTCTCCGGCCTCATCGTCGCCGCCATCGGGGAGGACCCGTTCCGCGCGCTGGCCGTGCTTTTCGAGGGCGCCTTCGGCTCCTCCCGCGCCTTCGGCTACACGCTCTATTACGCGACGAACTTCGTCTTCACCGGCCTCGCCGTCGCGGTCGCCTTCCACGCCGCGATGTTCAACATCGGCGGCGAGGGGCAGGCCTATATCGGCGGGCTCGGCGCGACTCTCGTCGTCCTCGCGCTCGACGCGCTGCTGCCGGGGCTTCTTCTCATCCCGCTCGCGGTGGCGGGCGCGGCGCTTTTCGGCGCGCTCTGGGCCTTCCTGCCGGGCTGGCTGCAGGCGCGGCGGGGCAGCCACATCGTCATCACGACGATCATGTTCAACTTCATCGCCGCCTCGGTGATGGTCTATCTCTTCGCCGGGCCGCTGATGCGGGCGGGGCAGGGCGCGCCAGAAAGCCGGCCCTTCGCCGACGCCGCCAAGATGCCCTACATCCACGAGATGCTCGGCGATATCGGCGTGACGATGGCGCGCTCGCCGCTCAACGCCTCGATCTTCATCGCCGTCGCGGCCTCCGTCCTCGTCTGGTTCGTGATCTGGCGGACCCGGTTCGGCTACGCCCTCCGGGCGATGGGCGCGAGCCCGGGCGCCGCGGAATACGCCGGCATGGACACGGTGCGGATCACCGTCCTCGCCATGCTCTTCTCCGGCGCGCTCGCCGGGCTGATGGCGGCGAACGCCGTCCTCGGGGAGCCGCACAAGCTCGTCCTCAATTTCACCGGCGGCTACGGCTTCACCGGCATCGCCGTGGCGCTGATGGGGCGGAACCACCCGGTCGGCATCGTCCTCGCGGCGCTCCTCTTCGGGGCGCTCTCGCAGGGCGGCACCGAGCTCGATTTCGAGTTCCAGACCATCACGCGCGAAACGGTGCAGGTGGTGCAGGGCCTCATCATCCTCTTCTCCGGCGCGCTCGCCTATCTTTTCGCGCCGCCGCTGGCGCGGGCCATCGCGGCGCTGGCGCCGAAGAAGGAGGCGCGGGCGTGACGGGGCGCGGGCCTGTTCGGGCAGGTAGCCCCCCTCCCTGTCCCTCCCCCCAGTGGGGGAAGGGAACGCACCCACCGGCGTCGTCTGAGGGTTGCGGGCGTCGTCATTCTGCTGAGAGGCGTCTGAGGGCGCGGCTGCTCCCTCAGATCGCCTCTCCCAGCGTTCTGCGAGTCGCGGGCGGCCTCAAGGACAAGCCCGCATGCGCGGGTCGCTGCGCGATCCTTGACCCCGCCCCCGACTCGCGGCGGCGCGCGGCCCCTGGCGGGGGAGGTCGGTGATGGCGGAGTTCTGGCTGCAACTCGTCCTCGTGCTCGACGCCACGCTCCGCGTCGCGACG
>CALFYQ010000144.1 GCA_937952085.1 uncultured Paracoccaceae bacterium
CATTGAAGGCAAGTGGGAGCAGATGAAGGGCGAGGCGCAGCAGCAGTGGGGCAAGCTCACCAACGACGACCTCGACGTCATCGAGGGCGACCGCAAGAAGCTGGTCGGCAAGGTCCAGGAGCGCTACGGCAAGGAGCGCGATGCGGCCGAGCGCGAGGTCGACGCCTGGCTCAAGCGGCGCTGACGGGGCGGCGCGCCGGGCGTTCCCGGCGCGCCCTTTCCCGTTCAGGCGCTCGGCTTCCAGGTTTTCCGGTGGAACACCGCCTGTGCGATCGCCGCCTCCACCGCCTCGGGCCGGAACGGCTTGGTGATGAGGAAGGGCGGCTCAACCCGGTCTCCGGTCAGGAGCCGCTCCGGATAGGCGGTGATGAAGATGACCGGCATTTCGGCCGTCTTGAGGATCTCCTCGACCGCCTCGACGCCAGACGAGCCGTCGGCGAGCTGGATGTCGGCGAGAATGAGGTCGGGCGCCGTTTCCGCGGCGCGGGCGACAGCCTCACGGTGCGTGTCGGCGACGCCGACGACTTCGTGCCCCATGCCGACGACGATGCTCTCGATATCGAGCGCGATGATCGGCTCGTCCTCGATGATGAGGATGCGGGAGCGGGCCTGACTCTCGAGCTCCCTCGACGCCGCGGCGCGCAGCATCGCCGCCTCTTCCGCGTCGATGCCCATGACCAGCGCCGCCTCCTCGGGGGAGAAATCCTCCACCGCGACGAGAAGCAGAAGCTGCCGGGCGCGGGAGGTGGTGGGCCCGTCCATCTTCGCCTCGGACACCGCGGCGGCCGCGCTCCAGATCGCCGTGAAGAGGCGGTAGAGCGCGACGCGGGGTTCGAGGCCGGGGTCCATCGCGTCCCGGTCGGCGATCAGCGCCTCGAGGGTTTGCGCGACGTAGCCGTCGCCGGCCGACTGGTCTCCGGTCAGCGAGCGCGCGTAGCGGCGCAGATAGGGCAGATAGGGCGCGACGACAGTCGCAAGGTTCGCGCGCTTCTCTGTGGTTTGCATTCAGGGACGCTCCCGGATTTTTTCGTCTTTCGGTGGAACCAACGCGACCTCCACGCGTTCGGTTCCGCGGACGGGAGAAAATTTTCTCTGGCCGGACTGGACGGAAGGTGGGGACATGGCGCCGAAAGCACCCCTGAAGCTGGAGACCGAGTCTCCGGATGTGGATCTGATCTCGGACCCGGTGATGGGGCGGCTCAAGTCGCTCTATGACGAGGTGTCCGCCGAGCCGCTGCCGGACGATCTCCTCCGGCTTCTCCAGAAGCTCGACCAGGCGGAGCGCGCGAGATGAGCGACGCTTTCCGCGACGAGCTTGTGGCGACGATGCCGCAGGTGCGCGGCTTCGCGCGGACGTTCGAGCAGAACGGCCCGCGCGCCGACGATCTCGTGCAGGAGACCATGGTCAAGGCATGGTCCAACCGGGACAAGTTCGAGCCGGGCACGAACATGAAGGCTTGGCTCTTCACGATCCTCCGCAATGTCTACATCTCGCAGATCCGCAAGCGGCGGCGCGAGGTGGAGGACGCGGACGGCGCCTTCGCCGCCAGCCTGTCAGAGCCGGGCCGGCAGCATGGCCACATGGCGGTGCTCGACCTCAAGGCCGCGCTGGCGCAGCTTCCGGACGACCAGCGCGAGGCGCTGATCCTCGTCGGCGCGACCGGCTTCAGCTACGACGAGGCGGCGGAGATCGTCGGCGTCGCCGCCGGCACGATCAAGAGCCGGGTCAGCCGGGCGCGGACGCGGCTCGCCGAACTGATGGGAGAAGCCGGCACCGCCGCCGCCGCGGGCGACCATGCGCAGGCCGCGGCGCTTCGCCCCGCGCTCTGCTGATTGGCGCAGAGGCGCCATGGTCAGTTTTCTCACGGGGTTCACCCGGCTCCGGGTGAGGCTCGCGGCCATTGTCGCCGTGGCGCTGGCTCCGGTCGGCGTGCTCGCCTTCGTTCAGGCGATGAACGGGCTCGAGGCGAACGCTGACCGTCGCGAGGAAGAGCTTCAGGCGCTGGCGCAGGTTTCGGTCGACCAGGGGCGGACGACGATCGCCGAAATCCGCCTCGTCGCCGCCCGCGCCTCCATCGATTTCTCCACGCGCCCTTCGCTGCTCTTCGACTGCAAGGGCTACTTCGCCAAGCTCGCGGCCGAGCATGATTGGATGACGCGCGGCGTCCTCGTCTCGCCCGAAGGCGAGGCCGTCTGCGGGGCCGACGGCGCGGCCCTCAACGTCGCCGACACCGAGCACTGGAAGCGGTTCGTCGCCCATCCGGGATTCGTCATTTCCGCGGCGCAGACGGGCCGGCTCACCGGCAAGCGCATCTTCGCGGTCTATAATCCGGTCTCCGACGCGCGCGGCAAGGTCGCCGCCGTCGCGATCGGCGTCGACCTTTCCGAGTTCGACGACATCACGGCCCAGAAGGCCGGCCTGCCGGATTTCGCACTCCTCGGCTTCGACGGCCAGACAATGTTCAAGGACGACGAGACCGCGACCTGGCTGCCGGAGGACCGGTCCCGCCTGCTCGTCTTCGGCGACCGGACGTTGCGTCTGACCGGCGCGGACGGGATCGAGCGCGCCTATTTCGCCAGCGCCATCGACACCGGCCAGCTTTGGGCCGTTTCGGCGCGTGAGCTGCCGACATGGGGCGACCTCGCCGCCTCGCCCGAAGGTTCGGCGCTGCTCGTTCCCATCGCGCTCTGGATGGTGGCGGTGGCGGTCGCGTATTTCGCCATCGATCATCTCGTCTCTCGGCATATCGACGGGCTTCGCTCCGCTGCGTTCCGCATCGGCCAGGGCCACCTCGATACGCCGATCGGCGATTTCGCAGAGGCGCCGCGGGAGCTTCGGGCGCTCGGCCACTCGATCCGCGCGATGGCGACGCGGATCTCGGACCGCGAGACCCGATTGCAGGAGACGCTGGAGACGCAACGAAGGCTCCTTCTCGAGGTCCACCACCGGGTGAAGAACAACCTCCAGACCATCTCCAGCCTGATGAACATCGAGACAAGGCGCGCGCGGGACCCGGACACCCACGCCGCGCTGAAGCTCATCCAGGACCGGATCCACGCGCTCGCCCTCGTCCACCAGAATCTCTACGAGGCGGAGAACCTGGAGCGCATCGCGCTCGACCGGCTGGTCGGCGATGTCTGCCGCCATCTCGAAAGTTCGATCGGGCCGCGCAGCGCCGCCGGCCGCATCGTCACCGCGCTCGACGGCGTGGTGGTGGACACCGTGGTGGCGACGCCCGTCGCCCTCTTTCTTTCGGAGGCGGTGAGCAACGCCTACAAGCACGCCGATGCGGCGGCGCCCGAGATCCGGGTCGATCTCAAGGTTTCCGATGACGGCTTCTCGGTCGAGGTTTCGAACCGGGTCGACCCCGGCCGTGCGCCCGCCGCCTCGGGCGGGCTCGGGGTCCGCCTCATGAGCGGCTTCGCCAAGCAGATCGGCGGGCGGCTCGAAGTGCTGACCGACGAGGCGCGGCATCGCGCCATCCTCCATGCGCCGCCCGGCGCCTCGCTCGGGCTCTTCGCCATCCGCCGCGCCGGAGCCGCCTGAGCGGCGTCTGAATCGAAAGGGCCGGGTGGTCTCCACCCGGCCCTGCGGTCATGCCGATCTCCGAAGCCCGCGTCAGGGCGCGCGGCCCCGCAACGCGTTCGCCACGAGGGCGATGAGGAAGAGGAGCAGGAACACCACGAACAGGACCTGCGCGATGTTCGCCGAAACCGCCGCCACGCCCCCGAAGCCGAGGACGCCGGCGATGAGCGCGATAACCAGGAACGTGAGCGCCCAACCAAGCATTGATGCCTCCTTCGCTTGCTGCGCTGACAAAACGCCGCCAATTCGGAACCGTTCCGTAAAAATAGTTTGGAACTCGTGGCGCATCGACGCGTTGTTCAGCCCGTCAACGAAGCAGAGACGGAGACTCAAATGAATCCGGTTGTTACGGGCGTAGTCGCCGCGCTGGCGCTTGTCGCGGTGTTCACGGCGGGCGCGATGATCGATTTCGACTCCGGCTCCGGCCCGGTGAAGGTCGAGCTCGGCCAGCAGGGCCCGCTCGAGCAGGTCGGCGAGGCGCTCGACGAAGCCGCATCGAAGTAAATCACCCGACGACGAGGAGGCCGAAATGCCGAACCGCAGCCACGCCAAACTCGCGCCGAAGCCGCGGGAGATCGACCCCGCCATCGGCGTGAACAACCTGGACGCCATCGCCGACGGACTGGCCGGCGTCCTCAGCGACACCTACGCGCTCGTCGTGCGGACGCACGCCGTTCACTGGAACGTCGTCGGACCGCTTTTCTACGGAGCGCACAACCTCACCGAAGAGCAATACGGCGAGATGTTCCAGGCTGCGGATGAGATCGCCGAGCGCATCCGCGCGCTCGGCAGGTTCGCGCCGGGCACCTTCGCCGCGTTCGAAGCGGGCGCGAAGATCGGCGAGCAGAAGGGCGCCGCGGGCGCCAAGGAGATGATCGCCGGCCTCGTCGAAAGCCACGAGGCGGTCGCCCGCCGGCTCCATGAACTGATCCGCACCGCCGGCGAAGGCGACGACGCCG
>CALFYQ010000145.1 GCA_937952085.1 uncultured Paracoccaceae bacterium
TGCGCGCCGAGATCTCCCCCGTCTCGGTGGAGCGGGAGGTCTACGGCTACATCCGCGGCGAGGTATCCGCCGTCGCGCCGCTCCCCGCCACGCAGGAAGGGATGCGCCGCACCCTCCAGAACGACCAGCTCGTCAGCCAGCTTTCCGCCGCCGGCGCGCCGATCGAGGCCCGCCTCCGCCTCGACCGGGACGAGACGACGCCGACCGGCTTCGCCTGGTCCGCCTCCGAGGGCCCGTCCCGCGGCGTCGGGCCGGGGGCGCTGATCCGGGCCCGGGTGGTGGTGGACGAGGCGCCGCTGATCGACCTGCTCCTCCCCGGCCTCGGCCGCCGTCTCGGCCTCGACGGATGAGGGGCGCGCCGCGCGCCGCGCCGCCGCCGCGCGGAAGGCGGCCAGGCCCGGAAACCGGCCGGCCATGACCCTCTTCCGCCGCACCCGCGCGCCGACCGTGCTTCAGCTCGAAGCCGCCGAATGCGGCGCCGCCAGCCTCGCCATGGTGCTCGGCTTTCACGGCCGGCATGAGCCGCTCGAAGCCCTCCGCGCGCTCTGCGGCGTCAGCCGGGACGGCGCGAAGGCGTCCTCGCTCCTCCGCGCCGCCCGCGCCTTCGGCCTCGAAGCCAAGGGGCTGAAGGCCGAGCCGGAGCACCTCCGCGACATCCGCGGCCCCGCCATCGCCTTCGTCAACTTCAACCACTTCGTCGTGGTCGAGCGCGCGACGCGCCGCTTCGTCGAGGTGAACGACCCGGCGCAGGGCCGCCGCCGCGTCCCCGCCGAGGAATTCGCCGAGGGCTTCACCGGGGTCGTCCTCACCTTCGCCAAGGGGCCGGATTTCCGGAAGGGAGACGCCCGGCCCTCCGTCGCCGCCGCGCTCTGGCGCCGGCTCGAAGGCTTCCGCGGCGCGCTCCTCTTCGTCCTTCTCGTCGCCATCGCGCTGGTGATCCCGGGGATCATCCTTCCGGTTCTCTCCCGCATCTTCGTCGACTATGCGCTGGTCCGCGGCCTGGCGGACTGGGTTCCGGCGCTCCTCGCCGGCCTCGCCGCCACCGCCCTCGTCCGCTTCGTGCTGCTGGAACTGCAGGGCCAGACCCTTCTTCGCGTGACCGAGGCGCTGAAGCTCCGCTCCGGCGCCCAGTTGATGACGCGGCTCCTCTCCCTCCCCGTCGCCTTCTTCGACCAGCGTTTCGCCGGCGAGGTGGCGGACCGGCTCCGGCTCGACGAGGCGCTGGCGGATCTCCTGACCGGCCGCCTCGTCGGCGCCCTCGTCGCCGCCGTCGCCTCGCTCTTCTTCGCCGCGGCGATGCTCGTCACCCATCCGCTCCTCGGCGGCGTCGTCATCGCGCTGGCGCTCCTCAACGTCTTCGCGCTCCGGCTCACCACGCGGGCGGTCGCGGAGGTGATGCAGAAGGTCTCGATCGACGCCGGAAAGCTGCACGGCGCCCGCATCGCCGCGCTGAAGGACATCGAGACCTTCAAGGCCTCCGGCGCGGAAGAGATCGTCTTCTCGCGCTGGGCCGGGCTCCATGCGGCGGTCGTCTCCGGCCGTCAGGAGGCGGGGCGCGTCGCCGCCTGGGCCGGCGCGGTTCCGGGCCTCGTCGGCGCGCTCGGCCAGGCGGCGGCGCTCGCCGGCGGCGGCCTTCTCGTGATGCGCGGGGAGTTGACGCTCGGCGGCCTCGTCGCCTTCCAGTCTCTCGCCGCCAGTTTCTCCGGCCCGATCGCCACACTCGCGAGCTTCGGCGCCGAGTTGCAGGAGCTTCGCGCCACCACCCACCGGCTCGAAGACGTCGCCCGCCACCCGGTCGATGCGCGCTTCGCGAAAGCGCCCGAGCCCGCCGAACGCCTCCCCGCCGGGCGGGTGGAGCTGAAGGACGTGCGCTTCGGCTACGCGCCGCTCGACCCGCCGCTGATCGACGGGCTGACGCTTTCGATCGAGCCCGGTCGCCGGGTCGCGCTCGTCGGCGCCTCGGGGTCCGGGAAATCGACGATCGGCAAGCTCGTCGCCGGGCTCGAACGGCCGCAGGGCGGCGCCGTGCTGATCGACGGCCGTGCGCCGGAGGACTGGCCGCGCGACGCGCTCGCCGCCCGCCTCGCCTGGGTCGGGCAGGAGCCTTCGCACTTCGAGGGCTCGATCCGGGAGAACCTCACCCTCTGGGATGCGCGGATCGAGGAGACGGCGGTCCTCGCCGCCGCGCATGACGCGGAGGCGCACGGCTTCGTCGCCGCGCGGCCCGGCGGCTATGACGGCGCCCTCGCCGAAGGCGGCGCAGACCTTTCCGGCGGCGAGCGGCAGCGGCTCGAGATCGCCCGCGCCCTCGCGCGCGAGCCCGCCTTGATCGTGATGGACGAGGCGACCAGCGCGCTCGACCCCTCGACCGAGGCGCGGGTGATGGACGCCGTCCGCCGGCGGGGCGCGACGCTCCTCGTCATCGCCCACCGACTCTCGACGATCCGCGACTGCGACGAGATCGTCGTTCTGGAGCGCGGCCAGCCGGTGGAGCGCGGCCGGCATGAAGACCTGATCTCCACCGGCGGCGCCTATTCGCGCCTCGTGGAGGCCTGAGATGTCCGCCGCGGAGGACCGCCGCGGGATGCGCCTCGTCGGCGCGGCCGAGGGCGCGCTCGCCATCGGCCGGGGCGCGCCGGTTGCGCTCCCCTCCGGGCCGCATCTCTGGCGCGTCGCCGGCGCCGGGGCGGTGGAGATCTACCTTGAAAGCCCGCGCGGCCGCCGCCTCATCGCCCTCGCGCCGGAGCGCGGCCATGTCCGCGCGCTGCCGGAGGGCGCGGAAGGCCGCCTCGTCGCGGTCGGCCCGGAACAGGCGCGGCTCGAACCCGTCGCGCCTGTCGGGGCGGAGCTTGAGGGCGCGGCGGAGGACTGGGTCCGCGCCGTCGCCGATGGGCTCGCCCCGCCGCCCCCCGCCGAGGCCGCCGCCCGGCCCGCGCCGGCCGGGGAGGCGCCGCCGGAGCGGACCTGGCTGCGCTCCGCCCCCGGCAAAGTCGTCTGGCTCCGCGCCGGCGCGCTCCGCTACGCCCATGCCGCGAAGAATGCTCCGGCGCGCGCTCTCCCGCTCGCCGGCGCGCTCGCCGCCGCTTTCGAGGGCGTCGGCGAGGCCATCGGCACCGCGACGCTTCGAGCCGAAGGCGGGCTCGGGCCGGCCCTTGCCGCCTTTTCCGCCGCGCTCCCGGATCTCGCCGCCGGGCTCGACGCCGCGCGGGAGGCGCGCGCGGCGGCCCGGCTCGCCGCCCGGCGGCCCGAGGCGAAGGGCGCCGGCGCCGCGGCGGCCCGCGCCCTCGCCGCCGCGCTCGATGTGGAGCCGGAGGGTCCGCTCCCCGCCGAGGACGGTTTCGCCGAGGCGCCCGGCCTTCTTCGCGCCGCCGGGCTCCGG
>CALFYQ010000146.1 GCA_937952085.1 uncultured Paracoccaceae bacterium
GCCGTTCTTCTTCGACGGCTGCGACACGCTGCCGAAGCTGTTCCGCGAAAGCTGCAAGCGAAACGGCCAGAGGATCGCGCATCGCGAGAAGGACTACGGCATCTGGCTGTCCTACTCGTGGAGCGAGTTCTACGACAATGCGCGGCTGATCGGGCTGGGGCTCCTCTCGCTCGGCCTGAAGCGCGGCGAGGTCGTGTCGATCCTGTCCGAAGACAACAAGGAATGGCTCTACACCGATCTCGGCACGCAGTGCGTCGGCGGCATCGCGTCCGGCGTCTACACCACCGATTCCGCCGCGCAGCTCAAATACCTTGTCAACGATTCCGACAGCCGCTTCCTCTTCGTCGAGAACGACGAGCAGCTCGACAAGTATCTCTCCGTCCGCGACGAGATGCCGGGCCTCGCCTGGGTGGTCGTCTTCGACCGCGAAGGGCTGCACGGCTTCTCCGACGACCGCGTCATCTTCCTTGAAGACCTCTACCGGATCGGGCGCGAATTCCTGAAGCAGAACCCGAACCGGTTCGAGGAGGAGATCGCGAATTCGTCGGCCAAGGACACCGCGATCCTGGTCTACACATCGGGCACGACCGGCCCGCCCAAGGGGGCGATGATCAGCCATGAGAACATCATCGTCTCGATCATCGGCGCGGCGACGACGCTGCCGGTGACGGAGGCCGACGAGCAGGTCTGCTTCCTGCCGCTCTGCCACATCCTCGAGCGGCTGATCACCGGCTTCATCCCGATCGGATTCGGCTCGACGGTCAATTTCGCCGAAAGCCCCGAGACCGTGTTCGACAATGTGCGCGAGGTCTCCCCGCACGTCTTCACCGCCGTGCCGCGCGTTTGGGAAAAGGTCTATTCGCGCATCACCATCATGGCGAACGAGGCGACGAGCCTCGGCAAGTTCGCCTACCGCATGGCGGTGGCGACCGGCATGAAGCGCGGACTGCTGATGGAGGAGGGCAGGGCGGTGCCGCTCGGCACCCGTCTCGCCTATGCCTTC
Source organism: uncultured Paracoccaceae bacterium (assembly GCA_937952085.1). Lineage (GTDB taxonomy): Bacteria > Pseudomonadota > Alphaproteobacteria > Rhodobacterales > Rhodobacteraceae > Pikeienuella. The sequence goes on from CALFYQ010000146.1 coordinate 1,004, forward strand.
TGGGATTTCGCGGTGCTGAAGAACCTGCGCCGGATGATCGGCCTCGACCGGTTGAGGCGCGGAACCACCGGCGCCGCGCCGATCTCGCCCGATCTGCTGCGCTGGTACCGGGCGATCGGCGTCACCGTGCTCGAAGGCTACGGCATGACCGAGAGCTCGGGCGTCATCTCGGTCAACGTCATGGACGACTACAAGACCGGCAGCATCGGCAAGGTGGTGCCGGGCGGCGAGGTCAGGATCGCGCCGGACGGCGAGATCCTCTATCGCGGCGCCAACGTCTTCAAGGGCTACTGGAACAAGCCGGAGAAGACCGCCGAGACCATCACCGAGGACGGCTGGCTCAAGACCGGCGACGTCGGCCGCATCGACAACCAGGGCTTCCTGACGATCACGGGCCGGGCCAAGGACATCATCATCACGGCAGGCGGCAAGAACATCACCCCGGCCGAGATCGAGAACCGGCTGAAGTTCTCGCCCTACATCTCCGACGCGGTGGTGATCGGCGACAAGCGCAAGTTCCTCTCCTGCCTCGTCATGATCGACCAGGAGAATGTCGAGAAGTTCGCCCAGGACAACAAGGTGCCGTTCTCCGACTTCCGCTCGCTATGCGCCACCAGGGAAGTGCGCGACCTGATCGGAGGGGTGATCGAGGAAACGAACCGGGAGTTCGCCCGGGTCGAGCAAATCAAGGATTTCCGCTTGATCGATGTGCTGTTGACCGCAGAAGATGAGGAACTGACAGCCACGATGAAGCTGAAACGCAGCTTCGTTGAGACGAAACACAAGAAGCTGATCGACGAGATGTACGGCAAGGATGCCGGATAGCTCGGGACAGAAAAACCAGGAGGAAACCACATGAAAACGTCACTCAAGGCTTCCATACTTGCCGCCGGCCTAGCGCTTGGCATGAGCTCGGCGTCGTTCGCGACGCAGGGCGTCACCGACACGGAAATCGTCATCGGCTCGAACGGCGATCTCTCCGGCATCTTCGCCGCCTTCAACGTCGGCGCGATCAAGTCCGCACAGTTGATGTTCGACGAGGTCAACGAGAAGGGCGGCATTCACGGCCGCAAGATCCGCTTTGTCGTCGAGGACCACGGCTACCAGGTGCCGAAGGCGGTGCAGAACTTCAACAAGCTGATCAACTCGGACAAGGTGTTCGCGATGATCCTCAACCTCGGCACGCCGCACAACATCGCCGGCTTCCCGCTGATGCAGTCCAAGCAGGTGGCCAATGTCGGCCCGCTCACCGCCGCGCGCCAGATGCTGGAAGGGGACATCACCTACAAGTATGCGGGCTTCTCCTCCTACTACGACCAGATGCGCGCGGGCGTGCGCCATCTCGCCAAGGAGAAGGGCGCCAAGAACGTCTGCGCCATGTACCTGCCGACCGACTTCGGCCTCGAAGTCTACGAAGGCACCAAGGAGGAGACCGAGGCGCTGGGGCTCACCTTCGCCGCCGAGACGACGCACAAGCCTGACGAGCAGGATTTCGTCGGCACGATCTCCAAGCTGCGCGACGCCAAGTGCGACATCGTCGCCACCGCCGTCGGCGTGCGCCAGACGATCGTCGCGTTCGGCACGGCCAAGAAGCTCGGCTGGACGAACGTGTCCTTCATCGGTTCGTCGGCCGGCTTCAACACCGCCGTGGCGAAGGTTCCCGAAGGCGTCACCGAAGGCTACTACGCGGCGGCAGGCTGGACCGACCACGAAGCCCGCATGGACAATCCGGAAGTGAAGGCCTGGGCCGAGAACTATCAGGCCAAGACCGGCGAGCCGGCGGGAACCGCGGCGCTCCTCGGCTACGGCGCCGCCACCGCGCTCATCCGCGGGCTGGAAGCTGCCGGCAAGGACCTCACCGCCGAGAGCTTCCAGAAGGGCATGGAAAGCCTCGAATACACCGACGTGATCTCCGGCGACGTCCCGGTCAAGTACGGCCCGAACGATCACCAGGGCGGCGACCTGATCTTCATCTCGCAGATCCAGGGCGGCAAGTGGGTGGAAATCGGCCGCGTCGATCCGACCAAGTCGCAGTGATCTGACTGAAACCGAAAGGGGCCGCGCCGGGCGACCGGCGCGGCCCTTTTCTGTCTGGCGGCCTCCCGCCAGCGCCGCCCCTCACCCGTACCCTCTCACCGTGAACAACGGGGGAGAGGGGATCGCGCAGGTTGGTGCCTGGACGAACTTTGTGAAAGAGCCGTCACGTCGGCATCCCCTTCTCCCCGTCATTACGGGGAGAGGGTACGGGTGAGGGGCGGCGCCAAATGGACGCGTGGGGCGTCAGTTCCCGCTCCCTGCGAACGCCGTCCCCGGAACGTCGTTGGAAATCCGTTTCCCCTACTCTGCCGGAGACAGCCGCTTCTCCAGCGCCTCGGCATCTTCCAGTTCGCGCGACAGCCGCTTCACGTTCTCGGCGTTCGGCGTCACGAACCGGCCGAGCAGGAGGTAGGCCACCGGCGTCAGGAACAGCGTCGAGACGGTGGCGAGGCCGAGGCCGCCGACGATGACCCAGCCGAGCGCGATGCGCGCCTCGGCGCCTGCGCCGGATGCCAGCACCAGCGGCAGGCCGCCGAGCACGGTGCAGATCATGGTCATCATGACCGGGCGCAGGCGTATGTTCGCCGCGGCCTCGATGGCCTGACGCACGTCCATGCCCCGGTCGCGCAGCTGGTTGGCGAACTCGACGATGAGGATGCCGTTCTTGGCCATGATGCCGACCAGCAGAACGAGCCCGATCTGGCT
>CALFYQ010000147.1 GCA_937952085.1 uncultured Paracoccaceae bacterium
GCCGGCGGCTCGACCAGGTAGACGCCGAAGCGGAAGTCGAACCCGCCGCATTCCTCCCCGGCGCAGGCGAAGCGGACCGAATAGCCAAGCTCCTCGAAGCGGCGTTCATAGTTGCGAACGGCTTCGAGCGTCGAGGTCTCGCCGTCGAGCCGGTAGACGAATTCGCGGATCGAGCCCTCGATCTCCTCCACCGGCTTCTCGTCCCGGGTGAAGCGGCCGATGGGGAGCGCATAGGAATCGAAGGAGCGGGTGAGGAAATGCGTCAGCTCCGCGCCTTCGAGCGCGCCGAATTCCGGCGCGAGGTCGGTCTCCTCGGCGGCGGCGACCGAGGCGAGAAGCGCCAGGGCCAGCGCCGCGCGAAGCATCAGCGCGCCATCCCGTGATATTCCTCGTTCGGCCGCATCGCGACCGAGGAGGAGACCCGGTTCGTCATGTTGAAGAAAGCGGCCACCTCGGTGATGTCCCAGATCCCGCGGTCGGAGAAGCCGGCATCGCGAAGCGCCTGCCGGTCCGCCTCCGTCACCGTGGCCGAGGCCTTGGTGACCTTGGTGACATATTCGAGCATCGCCTGCTGTCGCGGCTCCAGCGCCGCCAGCCGCCAGTTTGCGCCGATCGTGTCGGCGAGGACCGGGTCACCCGTCAACTCGCGCAGCGCCGCGCCATGCGCGACGAGGCAGTAGAAGCAATGGTTCTCGGCGGAGACCGTCACCGCGATCATCTCCCGCTCCGCCTTGGAAAGCTCGGAGGGCGCGAGCATCAGCTCGTTGTACATACGCGAGAAGGCGCGCAGCCGTTCCGGCGCGAAGGCGTAGGCGGCGAGGACGTTGGGGATGAGGCCCAGCTTCTCCTGGCAGACCTGGTAGTATTTCTCGATATCCTCCGGCAGCGGATCCACCGCCGGAAGATCGAGCGCCGTCAGCCGCTTGTCCGTCATTTCGAGTCGTCCTCCCGTCTTGTCCTGTAATGATAGCGGCCGGCGAGGCGCATCCCCAGAGCCTCATAGAGGCGGATCGCCGCGGCGTTGTCGGTCTCGACGGCGAGCGCGAAGCGCGGCGCGCCGCTCTCGGTCGCGAACCGCGCGGCGGCGGCGACGAGCATCTTCGCCACGCCCTTCCGCCGCATCTCCGGCAGGGTGAAGACGGAATGGATCATCGCCACGTCGCCGGCGCAGGCGACGAAGGCGACGCCGGCCGGCCGGTCTCCGATCCGGCCGAGGAGAAAGGATTTCGGCCCGGCGACCCGGTCCATCACAGCAAGTCGCGCCGGCCCGACATGGCCGGCCTCCCAGATGTCCTCCATCAGGGCGACCCGGCCGGCGCCGCGGATCACCCGCGCGGTTTCCGGCCGGTCGTCGAGAAGGCTGGCGGCCGTGGTCTCGTAGAGGAGGGACGGAGCCTCGACGCCGTAGCCGCGCGCCGCGAGCGCCGAGTCGAGCGCCGCCTCGTCGCGGCGCAGGCGAAACACCGGGGCCTGGCCCCAGGCGGCGAATCCGGCCTCGGCCTCCGCCGGGTCGGGCGCCGGCGCGAGGGCCGTGGCGCTCGAGACGCGCCGCCCCGCGCCGCCGCCGCGACGGAGCCGCCAGCCGGCGCGATCCGTGGTCTCGATCGCCGGCCAGGTCGCGTCCAGCGCGGCGAAGAGCGCGTCCTCTCCCGAAGCTGGCTCGGTCATCTCGGTCCTTTCGCCGGGGGCGCGAATGATATCGTCATCGTACGGGCCGCGCCGCAGCCGGGCGCAGCGCCATGGCTCAGCCGCGTTCGCGGAGGAGGCGCGCCTGGTCGCGCTTCCAGTCGCGCGCCTTGTCTGCATCCCGCTTGTCGGCCAGTTTCTTGCCGCGGGCGACGCCGAGCGTGAGCTTGGCCATGCCCTTCTCGTTGAAGGTGATGCGGAGCGGCACGAGGGTCGCGCCCTCCCGGCCGATCCCCTGCCAGAGCCTCGCGATCTCGTGCTTCTTCGCGAGGAGCTTCCGCCGCCGCCGCTCCTCGTGGCCGAAGCTCTTCGCCTTGTCGTAGGCGGGGATGTAGGCGTTGATGAGCCAGAGCTCGCCGCCCTCGACCGAGGCGTAGCTCTCGGCGATCTGCGCCTTGCCTTCGCGCAACGACTTCACCTCGGAGCCCTCGAGTACGATGCCGACCTCGATCTCCTCCTCGATGAAGTAGAGGTGGCGCGCCTTCCGGTTCTCGGCGGCGAGCTTGGGTTTGAACTGCGCGTCGGCCATCTCAGCCGTTCAGCACGCCCGCGCTGACCATCGCCGCGCGGATCGCCGCCTTGGTTTCGGGGAGGGCGCCGGTGAGCGGGGAGCGCACCTCGTCGGAGCACTTGCCGAGGATCGCGAGCCCGGTCTTGGCGCCGACCACGCCCGGCTCCATGAAGACGGCGCGGTGGAGCGGCATCAGATTGTCGTGCAGCTCCAGCGCCTTCCCGAATTCGCCGGCGGCCAGCGCGTTCTGGAACGCGGCGCAGAGGCGGGGCGCGACGTTCGCGGTGACCGAGATCGCGCCGACGCCGCCATGCGCCCGGTGGCCGATCGCCTGCGCGTCCTCCCCGGTGAGCTGGATGAAATCCTTGCCGCAGGCGGCGCGCTGGTCGGAGACGCGGGAGACGTCGCCGGTCGAATCCTTCACGCCGCGGATGTTCGGCAGCTTCGCGAGGCGGCCCATCGTCTCCACCGACATGTCGACCACCGACCGGCCGGGAATGTTGTAGATGACGATCGGGATCTCGGCGCAGTCGTTCAGCGCCTTGTAGTGCTCGTAGAGCCCGCGCTGCGTCGGCTTGTTGTAATAGGGCGTGACGACGAGAACGGCGTCCGCGCCGACCTTCTTCGCGAACTGGACGAAGCGGATCGCCTCGGCCGTGTTGTTGGAGCCGGCGCCGGCGACGACGGGCACACGGCCCTTCGCCGTCTTCACCACGGTCTCGACGACGTGCTCGTGCTCCTCATGGCTGAGGGTCGGGCTCTCGCCCGTGGTGCCGACCGGCACGAGACCGTGGGAGCCTTCCTCGATCTGCCACTCGACGAGCTCGACGAGGGCTTTGTCGTCCACCGCCCCGTCCCGAAAGGGGGTGACGAGCGCGGGGAGCGAACCTCGGAGCATGTCATAGGACCTCGAAAGGGGCGGGGCGCCGATCGCCCCGCGGAAGCGGCGCGGACCCTACGGCGCCGGCGGGAAGGCGGCAAGCCGGCCCGGCCGCCTGTCGCGAACGGGAATTCGGCGCATCAGCGTTCGTGATGCGCGAGGCTCAGCCGAGAAGGTCGGCGAGGAGCGCGTTGAGAACGCTTCGGCCCCGCACCGTCGCGGCGAGACGCCCGCCGCGGCGCGCGACGAGCCCCTCGGCTTCGAGCGGCGCGATCCGCGCCTCTGCGATCGGCGCGCCGGCGAGGCGGGCGTGCCGTGCGAGATCCATGCCCTCGGCGAGGCGAAGGGACATCAGCGCGTATTCGTCCGCCTCCGCGCCTTCGGGCAGCGGCTCCGGGGCGGGAGGCGGGGCGGCCAGCCATCGCGCCGGGTCCCGTTCCGTCTCGGTCGCGTGACGGCGGCCGTCGAGCGTCAGGCGCCCATGCGCGCCGGGGCCGATCCCGGCATAATCGCCATAGCGCCAGTAGATCAGGTTGTGCCGGCTCTCCGCGCCGGGCCGGGCGTGGTTGGAAATCTCGTAGGCGGGCATCCCGGCGCCTTCCAGCGTCTCCTGTGTCGCGGCGTAGAGATCCGCGGCGCGGTCGTCTGAGGGGAGGCCGCGGAGCGCGCCGCGGGCGTAGAGATCGCCGAAGCGGGTGCCGGCCTCGATGGTGAGCTGGTAGAGCGAGAGGTGGTCCACCGCCATTTCGAGCGCGGCGCGAAGCTCGGAGGCCCAGGCCTCCGGCGTCTGGTCCTGCCGGGCGTAGATGAGATCGAAGCTGACGCGGCCGAAGGCGGCGCGCGCGATCTCGAAGGCCGCGCGGGCCTCGTCGGCGGAATGCATCCGGCCGAGGCGCTTCAGGTCCGCGTCGTTCAGCGCCTGCACGCCCATCGAGACGCGGTTGACGCCCGCGGCGGCGAAGGCGCGGAAGCGGCCGGCCTCCACCGAGGTCGGGTTCGCCTCGAACGTGATCTCCGCGCCGGTCGCGAGGCCCCAGAGCCGGTCCGCCGCCTCGATCAGCGCGCCGACGACGGAAGGCTCCATCAGCGAGGGCGTGCCGCCGCCGAAGAAGATCGTATCGAGCGGGCGGGGGCCGGTCAGGGCCCGGGCAGCCTCTAGTTCCTCGCAGAATTTCGCAAGGAAATCGGCATGATCGACGGTTCGGGCGACATGGGAGTTGAAGTCACAATAAGGGCATTTGGCGAGGCAGAACGGCCAGTGGACATAGAGCCCGAAACCTGCCGCGCGCCAGTCCTCGGCCTCGGTCACGCCTTGGCGCGCCGCGGCGGCCGCGCGACCAGGGGGCGGGCCTTGGCGGCGATGTCCTCGGCGGAGAGGCCAGCGCGGCGGTACATCGCCGCGGGGCTGTCCTGATCGAGGAACTCGTCGGGGAAGACCATGGAGCGGAGCTTCAGCCCGGCATCGAGCATCCCCGCCTCGGCGAGTAGATGCATGACGTGGGAGCCGAAGCCGCCGATGGCGCCTTCCTCAATCGTCACAAGGGCTTCGTGCTCGCGGGCGAGGCGGAGGATGAGGTCTTCGTCGAGCGGCTTGGCGAAGCGGGCGTCGGCGACGGTGACGGTTAGGCCCTCCGCGCCGAGCGTCTCCGCCGCCTTCAGGCATTCCGGCAGGCGCGCGCCGAAGGAGAGGAGCGCGACATCGCCCCCCTCCCGCACAACGCGGCCGCGGCCGATCTCGAGCGGCGCGCCGCGCTCCGGCATCTCGCAGCCGACGCCCTCGCCGCGCGGAAAGCGGAAGGCGGAGGGCCGGTCGTCCAGCGCGGCGGCGGTGGCGACCATGTGGCGAAGCTCTGCCTCGTCCGCCGCCGCCATGACCACGAAGCCGGGCAGGTTGGCGAGATAGGCGATGTCGAAGCTGCCGGCATGGGTCGCGCCATCGGCGCCGACGAGGCCGGCGCGGTCGATGGCGAAGCGGACCGGCAGCTTCTGGATCGCCACGTCATGCACGACCTGATCGTAGCCGCGCTGAAGGAAGGTCGAGTAGATCGCGCAGAAGGGCTTCAACCCGCCCGCCGCCATGCCGGCGGCGAAGGTGACGGCGTGCTGCTCGGCGATGCCGACATCGAAGCAGCGCGCCGGGAAGCGCTCGGCGAAGAGGTTGAGGCCGGTGCCGTCCGGCATCGCCGCCGTCACCGCGACGATCTTCTCGTCCCGCTCCGCCTCCTGCACCAGCGAGGTTGCGAAGACCTTGGTGTAGGAGGGCGCGTTGGTCGGCCCCGCCTTCTGCGCGCCGGTGACCACGTCGAACTTGCCGGTGGCGTGGCCCTTGTCCTTCGCCGCCTCGGCCGGGGCGTAGCCCTTGCCCTTGCGGGTGACGACATGGACGAGGACGGGCCCGTCGGCCCGGGCCTTCACCGTGCGGAGGACGGGGAGAAGCTGGTCCATGTCGTGCCCGTTGATCGGACCGACATAGGAAAAGCCGAGCGCCTCGAAGAGCGTGCCGCCGACCGTCATGGTCTTGACCATCTCCTTCGCCCGGCGCGCGCCTTCGCGGAACGGCTCGGGCAGGAAGGAGGCGGCGGACTTGGCGGCGGCGCGAAGGTCCTGGAACGGCGCGCCGGCATAGAGCCGTGAGAGATAGCGCGACATCGCGCCGACCGGCGGCGCGATCGACATCTCGTTGTCGTTAAGGATGACGATGAGCCGCTTGCCGAGGCCGCCGGCGTTGTTCATCGCCTCATAGGCCATGCCGGCGGACAGGGCGCCGTCGCCGATCACCGCGATGGCGTCGCCCGGGTCGCCGCCTAGATCGCGCGCCGTGGCGAAGCCGAGCGCGGCGGAGATCGAGGTGGAGGAATGCGCCGCGCCGAACGGATCGTATTCACTTTCGCTCCGCTTGGTGAAGCCGGAAAGGCCGCCGCCCATGCGGAGCGTTCGGATCCGGTCGCGCCGGCCCGTGAGGATCTTGTGCGGATAGGCCTGGTGGCCGACATCCCAGATCAGCCGGTCGCGCGGCGTGTCGAAGACGGCGTGGAGCGCCACGGTCAGCTCCACCACGCCAAGACCGGCGCCGAGATGGCCGCCGGTGACGGAGACGGCGGAGATCGTCTCGGCGCGAAGCTCGTCGGCGAGGCGGCGGAGATCCCGGTCGGGAAGGCGGCGAAGATCGGCCGGGCTCGTCACCCGGTCAAGGAGCGGCGTCGCCGGGCGGTGCTCGGTCTCGTCGGCCATCGACCCCTTCCTTCAGGCGCGGCGGCTTACCGCGAAGCGCGCAGCCTCCGCAAGCGCGTCCGCGCGCGGGCCGAAGGGCGCGAGCCGGTCTGCGGCGCGTTCGGCGAGGTCCCGGGCGCGGGTGCGGGCGGCGTCGAGGCCGAGGAGGCTCACGAAGGTGGCCTTGCCGGCCGCCGCGTCCTTCTGCAGCCGCTTGCCCGCCGCCGCCTCGTCGCCCGTCGCATCGAGGATGTCGTCGGCGATCTGGAAGGCGGCGCCGAGGTCGCGCCCGTAATCCGCCAGCGCCGCGCGGGCGGCGGCGTCGGCGCCGCCGAGCACGCCGCCCATCTCCGCCGAGGCGGCGATGAGCGCGCCGGTCTTCTTCGCCTGCAAGAGTTCGATTTCCGGCAGGGTCAGCGGCGCGGCGGCGGTCTCTGCCGCAAGGTCCCTCGCCTGGCCGCCGACCATGCCCGCATGGCCGGACGCGCGGGCGAGGGCGAGGCAGAGCGCGGCCCGCGCCTCCCCGTCGGGATGGGTCGCCCGATCGGCCAATAGCTCGAAGGCGAGGCACTGGAGCGCGTCGCCGGCGAGAACCGCCGTCGCCTCGTCCCACTCGACATGGACGGTGGGCAGGCCGCGTCGGAGATCGTCGTCGTCCATGCAGGGGAGATCGTCATGGACCAGCGAATAGGCGTGGAGGCATTCGACCGCCGCCGCCGCGCGGTCCGCGCCGATCCGGTCGGCGCCGAAGAGGGAGGCGGCCTCGATCACCAGGAAGGCGCGGAGCCGCTTCCCGCCGGCCAGCGCCCCCCGGCGCATCGCCGCGGCGAGGCGGCCTTCCGGGCCCGGACCGGCTTTCGGCAGGAGCGCGTCGAGCGCCGTCTCGACCCGGCCGCGCGCCGCGTCGAGCCGGGCGGCGAAGGCCGCCTCGGCGGTTCCGGTCATGACCGGTCGGCGTCGAAGGGCTCGGCGCCTTTCGCCTTCCCGTCCGCCCCGGCGACGATCTTCTGAACGCGCAGTTCGGCCTGTTTCAGCCGCGCGTCGCAATGCTTCCGCAGCGCCTCGCCGCGCTCATAGAGCCGGATCGAGTCGTCGAGCGCCGCCTTGCCTGATTCGAGCTGCGAGACCACGGCCTCAAGTTCGGCCATCGCCTCTTCGAAGCTCATCTCGGAGATCGGCGTCTCGCTCATCCCGCCCGGTCCTTCAGCACCCGCGCATGGGCGGCGACGGAGTCCGCCAGCCCTCGAAGGTCATAGCCGCCTTCGAGCGTTGAGACCACCCGGCCGCCGCAATGCCGCTCCGCGAGGTCGCAGATCCGGCCGGTGATCCAGGCGAAATCCTCCGTCTCCAATTCGAGGGTCGCCAGAGGGTCCCGCACATGGGCGTCGAAGCCGGCGGAGATGATGATGAGTTCGGGCGCATGGGCGTCGATGGCGGGGAGGAGGGTATCCTCCCAGGCTCGCTCGAACGCGGCGCGGCCGGAGCCGGCGCGGAGCGGCGCGTTGAAGATGTTGCCGACGCCGCGTTCGCTCGGCCGCCCGGTGCCGGGAAAGAGCGGCCATTCGTGGGAGGAGCAGAAGACGGCGCGCGCCTCCCCCGCCAGGATGTCCTGCGTGCCGTTGCCGTGATGCACATCGAAATCGGCGATGGCGACGCGGGCGAGGCCGTGCGCCTCCAGCGCATGCAGCGCCGCGATGGCGGCGTTGGAATAGAAGCAGAAGCCCATCGCCGTCATCCGCTCGGCGTGGTGGCCGGGCGGGCGGAGGGCGCAGAAGGCGGTCTTCGCCTCGCCCGACAGCACCTTGTCCACCGCCATCACGTTCGCCCCGGCGGCCCGGCGCGCAGCTTCGAGCGTGTCGGGGCAAAGATAGGTGTCGGGGTCGATGGCGACGAAGCCGGAGGCGGGCGCGCGGGCCGCGAGCGTCTTCAGATGCGCGGCGCCGTGGGCGCGGCGCAGGGCCTCGTCGGTGGCGGCCGGCGCCTCGAAGCGAAGGGCCGAGGCGAATTCCGGGGCGGACAGCGCGGCCTCCGCGACCTCGATCCGGGCGACGCGCTCGGGGTGGCCCTCCGGCGTGACGTGGCGGCGGGAGGCGGGGTGCGTGATGAGGGCGAAGGCCAAGGTTCAGTCCGGCGTCAGCATGTAGCCTTCCCCGCGCACGGTCTGGAGATAGCGGGGGTTCTTCGGATCGGCCTCGATCTTGCGACGGAGCCGGGTGATCTGCACGTCGACCGCCCGCTCCTGCGCGCCGCCGGCCGCGCCGCCCAGTTCCTCGACGAGGCGGGAGCGGGAGAGCGCCTCGTTCGGGGCGCGGGCGAAGACGCGCATCAACGAGGCTTCGGTCGAGGTCAGGCGCACGAGGGTCTCGCCATGCCAGAGCTCGCCGCGGGAGATGTCGTAGCGGGTCTCGCCGAGCGTGAGCGTCTTCGGCGGCTCCTCCTTCGCCGGGGCGATGGCGGCGCGGCGGAGGATGGCGGCGACGCGGAGCAGCAGCTCCCGCGGCTCGAAGGGCTTCGGCAGGTAGTCGTCCGCCCCGGCTTCGAGCCCTGCGATCCGGTCTTCCGTCTCGCCGCGCGCGGTGAGGAGGAGGATCGGCGCCTCCGACATCCGCCGCACCCCGGCGGTGAGCGAGAACCCGTCCTCCCCCGGCATCATCACGTCGACGATCAGTAGGTCGAAGGCGAGGCCGGCGAGGATGCGCCGGGCGTGCTGCGCGTCCCGCGCCTCGGTGACGAGATAGCCGTGCCGGATGAGGAACTGCTTCAGGAGCGTGCGGATGCGCTGGTCGTCGTCGACGACGAGGATGTGAGCCGGCGGCTCCAGGCTCTTGTCGTTCATCGATCGGTTCATCGCCCGGTCGTCGTTGTTATGTGGCGGCGCGCGCCCTCGTCCATCATTCTGTGCAGCACCTCGCGGAAACCCGCAACCGCTTCCGGCCCGGCCTCTAGGAAGGCGCGGCGGAGCCGTTCGCGCTGCGTTTCCGAACAGGCGGCCTCCAGAGCGCGCCCCGCGGCGGTGAGATGTAGCCTCCGCTGGCGGCGATCCGTCTCCCCCACGGTCTGCTCGACGACGCCGTCCTCGAGCAGTTGGCGCAGCACGCGGTTGAGCGATTGCTTGGTGACGCCGAGCACGTCGATCAACTCCGCCACGGTGAGGCCGGGCCGGTGCCGGATGAAATGGATCGCCCGGTGATGCGCGCGGCCATAGCCGCGGCTGGAGAGGATCCGGTCGGCGTCGCTGGTGAAGTCCCGATAGGCGAAGAAGAGAAGCTCGGTCCCGTTCCGAAGCTGCTCGTCGGTCAGGAACAGTCGTTCGTCGGCGCGCGAAGGCGGGGCGGAAGTGCGGATCGGCGCGGGCACGAGGCTCTCTCCTGTCGGGGCGCCGCGAACGGCGTCACGTTTTATGTCAGCGTTGTTGACTTAGAAATAACCGAATGATACCCGCCTCGCAAGCCAATGAGACATTTCATGTCCGAAAGGCTCCGGCTGGCGAAAGATTCGCAAAGCCAAGGGGAAGCTGAGGCCGCCCGAGACGGCGGCCAGAAGGAGAAGAAAATGGCCGGCGAAGCCTATGACGATCGCGACGGCGTGATCTGGCTCGACGGGGCGCTGGTCCCGTGGCGCGAGGCCAAGATCCATGTGCTGACCCATGCGCTGCACTACGCCTCCTCGGTGTTCGAGGGCGAGCGCTCCTATGGCGGGACGATCTTCAAAGGTCATGAGCATTCGATCCGGCTTCTCGCCAGCGCGGCCGCGATGGACATGCCCTCGCACTGGTCGGCGGAGGAGATCGACGCCGCCAAGGCGACGGCGCTGAAGGCCTCGGGCCTGTCCGACGCCTATGTGCGCGCCTTCATGTGGCGCGGCTCGGGCCCCGACATGGGCGTCTCCGCCGCGCGCAACCCGCTCCATTTGGCCGTCGCGGTCTGGGGCTGGGGCGCCTATTACGGAGACGCCAAGATGAAGGGCGCGAAGCTCGACATCTCCAAGTGGAAGCGCCCGAGCCCGGAGACGATCCCCTCTCACGCGAAAGCGGCCGGGCTCTACATGATCTGCACCATGTCGAAGCACGCCGCCGAGGCGAAGGGCTGCTCCGACGCGCTGATGATGGACTATCGCGGCTATGTCGCCGAGGCGACCGGCGCGAACATCTTCTTCGTGAAGGACGGGGTGGTCCACACGCCGACGCCCGACTGCTTCCTCAACGGCCTCACCCGACAGACCGTGATCGAGCTTCTCGGCAAGCGCGGCGTCGAGGTGGTGGAGCGCCACATCATGCCGAACGAGCTCGAGGATTTCGAACAGTGCTGGCTGACCGGCACCGCCGCCGAGGTGACGCCGGTCGGGCAGATTGGCGACTACACCTTCGAGGTGGGCGCGCTGACGAAAACGATCTCCGAGGATTACGAGAAGCTCGTGCGCGGGAACCGCTGAATGGCGGAGCGGGCGGACGTTCTCGTCGTCGGGGCCGGCGTCGCCGGCCTCGGCGCGGCGGCGATGCTTTCGGGCGAGGCTTCGGTCATCGTTCTGGAGGCGGAGTCCGCCCCCTGCTTCCATTCGACGGGCCGCTCCGCGGCGATCTTCATCAAGTCCTATGGGCCGCCCGGCGTCCGGGCGGCCACGCTGGCCTCCGAGCCCTTCTACGAGGCGCCGCCCGAGGGCTTCGCCGAGGCGCCGCTGCTCTTGCCGCGGGGCCTCCTCTTCGTCGATCCGGTCGGCGGCGCGCTTGACGCGCTGGTGACCGAAACGCCCGGCATGGTCTTCATCGACCCCGCCGACGCGCTTCGCTTCTGCCCCGCGCTCCGGCCGGACAGGATCGTCGCCGCCTCCTACGAGGAGGATGCGCGCGACATTGACGTCGATCTCCTGACCGGCGGATTTCGCCGGATGATGCGCGCCGGGCGTGGCCACCTCGTCACCGGCGCCGAGGTGAAGGCGCTTTCGCGCTCGGGCGGCGTCTGGCGCGCCGACACGGTGGCTGGCGCCTTCGAGGCGCCCATCGTTGTCGATGCCGCCGGGGCCTGGTCGAGCCGCGTCGCGGCGCTCGCCGGCGCCGCGCCGATCCATGTCCAGCCGAAGCGGCGTTCCGCCGCCATGGTCCCAGGCCCGGCCGGCGAGGATGTGAACCGCTGGCCGCTTGTTGGCGACGCGGCCGAGACCTGGTACGCCGCGCCGAAGGCCGGCAAGCTGATGGTCTCCCCCGCCGATGCCGACCCGATCGAGGCCTGCGACGTCTGGCCGGACGACATGGTGCTGGCCGAAGGGCTCCACCGATTTTCCGAGGCGATGACCTTCGAGGTCGCCCGCGTCGAGCGCACCTGGGCCGGCCTCCGCTCCTTCTCGCCGGATGGCGAGCCGGTGGTGGGCTTCGACCCGGCCGCCGAGGGCTTCTTCTGGCTGGCGGGGCAGGGCGGCTACGGCATCCAGACCGCGCCCGCGCTCTCCCACCTCGCCGCCGATCTCGTGCTCGGACGCGACCCTTCGCTCGACCCGCGACCCTTCGCGCCCGCCCGCTTCGCCTGATCCGTCTGGCGAATGGCGCGCCCGCGCGGTAATCGGTCCGGGGTAGGGGGAAGCTTCATGATCCGCTGCGCGATCTTCGATCTCGACGGCACGCTGGTCGATACGGCGGAGGACCTCGTGGAGGCGATGAACGCCGTCGCCGAGAGGCTGGAGCTTCCGCGGCTGGACCCGGTGGAGGCCCGCGCCGCCGCCGGCCGCGGCGGGCGCGGCCTGATGCGCCACGCCGCGGCCAAGGTCGGGCGCGAGATCACCGACGACCAGATCCTCGCCGCCTATCCCGCCTTCCTCGACGCCTACGAGGCCCGGATCGACGTGGCGAGCCGCTACTTCCCGAATGTGGAGGCGGCGCTCGACCGGTTCGAGCGGGACGGCTGGCGCATCGGCATCTGCACCAACAAGCCCGAGCGGCTGACGCTGAAGCTGCTCGACCGGCTCGGCGGGCGGGCCCGCTTCGGCGCGATCCTCGGCGCGGATTCGCTCCCCGTCCGGAAGCCGGACCCGCGCCACCTGCTGGAGACGATCGAGCGGCTCGGCGGCGCCGCCGAGCGCTCCGTGATGTTCGGAGACACCGAGACGGACCGCCGCGCCGCCGCGGCCGCGGCCGTGCCCTGCGCCCTCTACGCCGCCGGCTTCTCCCCGGTTCCGGTCGCCGAGCTCGCCCCCGAGGCCATCTTCGAAGACTTCGCCGAAACCCCCGATCTCGCCGCCCGGCTCATCGGCGAAACCGCTTGACGGGCCCCGGCCGGCGCCCTATCGCACCCGCCGGCGGGACGTTAGCTCAGTTGGTAGAGCACAGTGTTCACATCGCTGGGGTCACTGGTTCGAATCCAGTACGTCCCACCACTCCGCCAGACCTGACGCCGCTCCGGGCTCCGCCGATGGCGTGATCGACGCCGCCGATTTCCTCCGCTATCCCCGCCCCGACAACAGGTTGCGGGAGGTGGCGAAAATGGTGGCGGAGCGGATCGAAGGCGGGGCGCCGCGGTGAGCGCGCCGAAGCGGCTCCTGATCGCCAATCGCGGCGAGATCGCGGTGCGGATCGCCCGCTCCGCGGCTGAAATGGGGATCGAGACGATCGCCATCCACCCGGAAGACGACGCCGCCTGCCTCCATGTCCGCCGCGCCGGCCGCGCGATCCTGCTCCCCGGCCGGGGGGCCGCCGCCTATCTCGACGCCGACGCGGTGCTGGCCGCCGCGCGCGAGGCTGGCTGCGACGCCGTCCATCCCGGCTATGGCTTCCTTTCCGAGAATGCCGCCTTCGCGCGGGCGGTTGAGGCGGCGGGCCTCGCCTTTGTCGGCCCGACACCGGATAGCCTCGCGCTCTTCGGCGACAAGGTGGCGGCGAAGGCGCAGGCCGCGGCGCTTGGCGTACCCACCATTCCCGGCCGGGATGGCGCAGCTACGGCTGAAGAGGCGGCCGCCTTCTTCGAGACGTTGCCCGAAGGCGCCGCGATGATCCTCAAGGCCGTCTCCGGCGGCGGCGGGCGCGGGATGCGCGTTGTTCGCTCGCTGGAGGAGGTGGCGGAGGCGCATGCGCGGGCCGGCTCGGAAGCGAAGGCGGCCTTTGGCGACTCTTCGATCTATGTCGAACGGTTCCTGCCGGCGGCGCGGCACCTCGAAGTGCAGGTCCTCGGCGACGGGTCGGGCGCCTGCATCCAGCTCGGCGAGCGCGAATGCAGCCTGCAACGCCGCCACCAGAAGGTGATCGAGTTCGCCCCCAGCCCGACGCTCGGCGAGGCGGAACGCGCGGCGCTCTGCGCCCACGCGCTGAAGATGGCGGAGTGCGACGCCTATCGCTCGCTCGGCACGTTCGAGTTCCTGCTGGACGCCGAGGCGCCTGAAGGCGAGCGCCTGTACTTCATTGAGGCCAATCCGCGGATCCAGGTTGAGCACACCGTCACCGAGGAAGTCCTGGGTCTGGACCTTGTGCGGCTCCAGCTTGAGATCGCAGGCGGCGCGACGCTCGACGAACTCGGTCTCGACGCCGCCCGGGCGCCGCGGCCGCGCGGCTTCGCGATCCAGGCCCGGGTCAACATGGAGCGGATCGAGCCTGATGGCGGCGCGCGCCCGACCGGCGGGACGGTCTCGCTCTACGAACCGCCGACCGGCGGCGGCGTGCGCGTCGACGGCTTCGCCCAAAGCGGCTACCGCACCTCCGCCGCCTATGACGGGCTGTTCGCGAAGGTGATCGTCCATGCGTCTGCCGGCGGTTTTCCCGCCGCCATCGCGAAGGCGGAGCGCGCGCTTTCCGAGTTCCGCATCGAAGGGGTCGAGACGAACCGGGACTGGCTCCGCGTCCTTCTAGCACGCCCGGAGGTGCGTGAGGGCGGCGCGACGACGCGCTTCATCGAGGCGGAGGCGCCGGCGCTCGCGGCAGCCGCGGCTGCGCTCGCCGAGGCCGCGCCGACCGCTACACGGGCGGCCGAGCCGGAAGGCGCGCGCGCCGTCATTCCAGATGGCGCAACGCCCGTTCCGGCGCCGATGCAGGCGACGGTCGTTTCGATTTCGGTCGCCAATGGCGAGACGGTGCGCGCCGGTCAGCCGATCGCCGTGCTCGAAGCGATGAAGATGGAGCATGTCGTCGCCGCGCCGACGGCGGGGGTGGTGCGCACGGTCTTCGCCTCAACTGGCCAGACCTTGATGCAGAACGAGCCGCTTCTCGCGCTAGAGCCTCAAGAGGGTGTCGGCGAAACGGCGGAGGCGGCGAAAACGGTGGACCTCGACGCGGTTCGTCCTGACCTTCGGGAATTGCAGGATCGCCTTGCGTACGGGCTCGACGAGAACCGGCCGGGGGCCGTCGCCAGGCGCCACGCCCGCGGCCACAGAACCGCGCGCGAAAACCTCGCCGATCTCTGCGACCCGGGCAGCTTCAACGAATATGGCGCCCTCGCGGTGGCCGCGCAGAGCGCCCGCCGCTCGAAGCAGGACCTGATCGAGAACACCTCCGGCGACGGGGTGGTGACCGGGATCGGCGGCGTGAATGGCGCCCAGTTCGGGCCGGATGCGGCGCGCTGCGCCTTCGCGATCTACGACTACATGGTGCTGGCCGGCACGCAGGGCGTCCGCAACCACAAGAAGCAGGACCGGATCTTTCAGCTCGCCGCGAAGTGGGACCTGCCGGTCATCCTCTTCGCCGAGGGCGGCGGCGGCCGACCGGGAGATATTGTCGACGCCGGCGCGGCGGGGCTGGACGTTTCGACCTTCGCGCAATTCGCCCGGCTTTCCGGGCAGGTTCCGCTCGTCGGCGTCGTCTCGGGGCGCTGCTTCGCCGGCAACGCGGCGCTTCTCGGCTGCTGTGACGTGATCATCGCGGACGAGAGCGCGAATATCGGCATGGCGGGCCCGGCGATGATCGAAGGCGGCGGGCTCGGCGTGTATCCGCCCGAAGCGATCGGCCCGACCTCGATGCAGGCGCTGAACGGCGTTGTCGATATCCGTGTGAAGGACGAGGCGGAGGCCTGCCGCGTCGCGAAGCAGTATCTTTCCTATTTCCAGGGGCTGCTCGCGGACTGGACGGCGCCGGATGCGCGCCGGCTCCGCCATGCCGTCCCGGAGAACCGCCGCCGCGTCTATGACGTGCGGGAGGCGATCGACGCGCTGGCGGACGAGGGCTCCGTCCTCGAGCTTCGGCGAGAATTCGGCGATGGCATGGTCACCGCGCTGATTCGCATCGAGGGCCGGCCCTTCGGCCTCATCGCCAACAACCCCAACCATCTCGGGGGCGCCATCGACGGGCCGGCGGCCGACAAGGGGGCACGGTTCATGCAGCTTTGCGACGCGCACGGGCTTCCCATCGTCTCGCTCTGCGACACGCCGGGTTTCATGGTGGGGCCGGAAGCGGAGAAGACCGGCCTCGTTCGCCATGTATGCCGGATGTTCGTGACCGGCGCCTCGCTTTCCGTGCCGGTATTCGGCGTGGTGTTGAGGAAGGGCTACGGGCTCGGCGCGATGGCGATGATCGGCGGCGGCTTCCACGAGAGCGTCTCCACCGTCGCCTGGCCCACCGGCGAATTCGGGGGCATGGGGCTCGAAGGGGCGGTGCGCCTCGGCTATCGGCGGGAACTCGCGGCGGCGGAAAGCCCGGAGGCTGAGAAGGCGCTCTTCGAGACGCTGCTCGCGAATTACTACGCCGAGGGCAAGGCTGTCTCCTTCGGAGCCGCGCTCGAGATCGACGCGGTGATCGACCCGGCGGAGACGCGCGGCTGGATCGCCCGCGCGGCGCGCGCGACGCCCGCCTCGAAGAAGGGGCGACGCCCCTGCGTCGACACCTGGTAGGGGCTACTTGAGCTGGCTGTCCTTCGAGCCGCGCCGGTTGAAGGAACCGCGCTGGATCGGCTTCGCGTCCCGCTCCTTCTGGCATTCGAGGCAGAGCCGGACGCCCGGAACGGCCAGCCGCCGCGCCTCGGGGATCGGCTCCTCGCATTCGGCGCAATGGCTGCGGCTCTCGCGCGCCGCGGCGCCGCCCTGGGCCCGCATCCGCTCCAGTTCCTCCTGGATCGAGGCTTCGATCTGGTCCTGAACCGCACCGTCCCGCGCCCAGCCGCCCGCCATTTCGTCGCTCCCTTCGTCGGCCGCCGATCATCGCGCGCGCCGCGCCGCGCTGTCAAAGGGCGGAAACCGGTTAACGCGCCGGTAGCCTCGGAGGCGCATCAGGTGCGGGGGTGTGTGTTGGGGGCGTCGCCATGACAGGTCATTCGGAACCCGCTGGGACGGGCGAAGCGGACGAGTTCACGTCGGAAGCCAAGCGCCGAGAAGCGCTCGAGGCGGCGGCCCGCGCCGCCGCGGCGCTCAGGGCGGCCGCGATCCGCGCCGCGGTGGCGATCGCGGCGCTTTAGGCTCCGGTCCTCCGCCGCCGAACCGGCTCCGGAGGGCGTTCCCGCTCTTCCCGGATCTCGGCGTCGCGCGCGGCTTCGGCGATGGCGCGGGAGAGGAGGGTTTCGGAGGCCTGCTCGCGGCCGCGGCCGCGGCGCGCCTCGCCCTCGGCGGCAAGCTCGGCCGTCTCGGCTTCCACGCGGCGAAGGGCGCGCGCTTCGGCGCGGCGGCGCTCGGCCTCCGAGAAGGCGGTGAAGGCGCGCTGCGCGGCCAGGCTCTCGCCCGTCGCCGCCGCCTCGGCGCGGAGCGCGGCTTCGGCGTCCCGGGTCTCGGCGTCGATCGCCGCGAGCGCGGCCCGCGCCTCGGCGAGCGCGCCGAGATCGCGGAGCGCGGCGAGTTTCGCCAGCGCAGCGAGGCGGCGGGCGGCGGCGGGGGTCATCGGCCGCGCTCCTTCATCTTGGCGCGCATCGAATCTGCGAATCGGATCGCGGCGGCTACGGCCTGATAATGCTTCGGCTCGATCTCCTGGCCGATCTCGGTGGAGGCTTCGAGGGCGCGGGCGGTGGGCGGATCCGAGTGGATCGGGATGCCGCATTCCGCCGCCTTCTCGCGGATGCGGAAGGCGACGCCGTCGACGCCCTTGGCGACCACGACGGGGGCCGGCATCGTCCGATCCCATTGCAGCGCGACGGCGTAGTGCGTCGGGTTGACGATGACGACGGCCGCTTTCGGCACGTCATGCATCATCCTATTGGTGGCGATCTCCTCCGCGCGTCGGCGACGCTGGGATTTCAGCATCGGGTCGCCCTCGGAGCGTTTCACCTCCTCCTTCATCTCCTGATAGGTCATCCGGAGCTTCCGGAGATGGTCCTGCCGCTGCCAGACCCAGTCGGCGAGCGCGATCGCCGCGGCCACGATGGCGATCTGAAGGAGGAGCGACGCGGCGAG
>CALFYQ010000148.1 GCA_937952085.1 uncultured Paracoccaceae bacterium
GAGGCGGTGCACAATTCCTCCGGCCTCCAGATGGTGACGGGCCGCGGCGAGCGGGTCTGGCGGCCGCTCTCCAACCCGGGCTCGCTCCAGCTTTCGCTCTTCATCGATTCGGCGCCGCGCGGCTTCGGCCTCGCCCAGCGGGAGCGGCGCTTCGGCCGCTATCAGGACCTTTACGCCCGCTACGAGCGGCGCCCGACCGCCTGGGTCGCGCCGAACGGCGACTGGGGCGCGGGCGGCGTGCGGCTGGTCGAGATCCCGACGAATGGCGAGAACAACGACAACATCGTCGCCTACTGGCGCCCCGATGCGCCGCTCGAAGCGGGGGCGGAACGGCGCTTCGGCTATCGGCTGACCTGGGGCGAGAGCCCGCCGGACGAGACGCCGCTCGCCCGCGTCGTCGCGACGCGGGAGGGCCGCGCGCCCGGCGCCCCGGAGGACCGGGTGATCTTCGTCGATTTCGAGCATGACGAGTCGCTCTCCGAGGGCCTCGTCGTGAAGGCCGAGACCTCGCGCGGAGAGATCGTCTCGGCGCGCCTCGAGCGGCTTCCCGGCGAGTCGATGCTGCGCGCGACGCTCGATTTCCGGCCGCCCGACGAAGGCGACGCCGAGATGCGCCTCCTCCTCGTCGCGCCGGACGGCGCGGCCGCCTCCGAGACCTGGCTCTTCCGCTGGACGCGGAGATGAACACCGCCCCCGCCGAGCCCCGGCTTGGCCCGACGCCGCCCGAGGCGCCGCTTCCGATGCCGGAGCAGGATCTCCGCGCCGCGCCGCGCGCCCGGTTCGCGCCGCCTTCCGGGCGGGCGCTGGCGGCGCGCGTCCTCGCCTTCGGCGGCGGCGCCGCGCTTTCGGTCTTCGCCGCCGACCAGATGCTGCGGGTCTTTGCGCCCGGCACGATCGGCCCGCTTCACTGGGCGCTCTTCGCGCTTTTCGTGCCGACCTTCCTCTGGATCGCCTTTTCTGCGACCTCGGCGCTCGCCGGGCTCTTCTTCGGGCCGCCGGCGCCGAAGGCGTCCGCAGACGGGCCGCTCCAGAGCCTCACCGCGATCGTCATGCCGGTCTATCACGAGGATGCGGCGGCCAGCTTCGGCGCCCTCGCCGCGCTCGGCCGCGGCCTCGCGGCGCTGGGGCAGGGCGGCGCCTTCGAGATCTTCATCATCTCCGACAGCCGCGACGCCGACGCCTGGGCGCGGGAGACGACCGCCTTCGCCGCGCTCCGCCGCGCGCTCGGCGGCGCGCTTCCGGTCTGGTACCGGCGGCGTGAGAAGAATGTCGGGCGGAAGGCCGGCAACGTCGCCGAGTTCGTCGAACTCTGGGGCGGGCGCTATGACTTCATGCTGCCGCTCGACGCCGACAGCGTGATGGCGCCCGAGACGGTGATCGAACTCGCGCGGCGGATGGAGGCGGAGCCCGGCCTCGCCCTTCTTCAGACGACGCCGGCCCTCGTCGGCGGCGACACGCCCTTCGCCCGGCTCCAGCAGTTCGCCGGCGCCGCGCACGGCCCGGTCGCGGCGCGCGCCGTCGCCGCCTGGCAGGGCGACGACGGCAATTACTGGGGCCACAACGCGTTGATCCGGATGCGCGCCTTCGCAGCGGCGGCGGGCCTGCCGGAACTGAAGGGCCGGCCGCCCTTCGGCGGGCGCATCCTCAGCCACGATTTCGTCGAGGCGGCGCTTCTCCGCCGCGCCGGCTGGTCGGTGCGGATGGCGGCGGACCTGAAGGGAAGCTGGGAGGGCGCGCCCCCCTCGCTCCTCGCCGCCGCGGCGCGCGACCGGCGCTGGGCGCAGGGCAACCTCCAGCATCTCGGCGTGATCGGCGCGCGCGGCCTCCGCTGGCCGAACCGGGCGCATTTCACCATCGGCGTCGCCTCCTACCTGATGTCGCCGCTCTGGCTCGCCTTCCTCATCGTCGGCTTCATGCTGACGGCGCGGGCGGAGCTTTTCCGGCCGGAATACTTCGCCGACGGGTTCCAGCTTTTCCCGAACTGGCCGCGCTTCGATGCGGAGCGGATGGGCTGGCTGATGCTGCTCTCGCTCGGCCTCCTGCTCACGCCGAAATTCATCGGGCTTGGCATGGCGCTTTCCGACGGGGCGCGGCGGCGGGCCTTCGGCGGCGGGCCGCGGCTTCTCGCCGGCGCGGTGGTGGAGCTTCTCGCCTCGGCGCTCGTCGCGCCGACGCTGATGCTGCTCCAGTCCCGCGCCGTCGCCTCGATCCTTCTCGGGCGAGACGCCGGCTGGGCCCCGCAGGAGCGGCGCGGCGCGGCGCTGCCCTGGCGGCTCGCCTTCGCGGCGCACGGCTTTCACGCCGCCTGCGGGCTCCTCGCCGCCATCGCCATCGGCGCGCTCCAGCCCGAGCTTCTGGTCTGGACGAGCCCGGTCCTCCTCGGCCTCGTCGCCGCGCCGCTCCTCTCCCGCGCGAGCGGCGATCCGCGGCTCGGCGCGGCGCTGATGCGCTGGGGCCTCCTCGATGCGCCGGAGGACCGGGCGACGCCCGAGCCGCTTCGCGCGGCGGCCGAGTGCGCCGCCGAGATCCGCGCCGAGGCGGCGACGGGCCTGGCTGACCTCATTCGCGATCCGCGGCTCCGGGCCGAGCACATCGCGGCGCTGCCGCCCTTCGCCGAGCGCCCGCTGGACCGGCCCGAAGGGCTCGCCCGCGTCACCGCCCGCGCCAAGATCGCCGTCGCGCGGGACCGGGAGACGGCGCTCCGCGCGCTCGATCCGGCGGAGCGTGTGGCGCTTGCAGAACGGGCGCGGCTTCTGGCGACGCTGGCGCGGAAGCGCGGGCCGGCCGCGCCGC
>CALFYQ010000149.1 GCA_937952085.1 uncultured Paracoccaceae bacterium
GGCGATGTAAGACGCCGCTCAGCCGCAGTCGGGGGTTTCAGGGACAAACCGCTGACCTCAGGCTGATGACGCGCCGGCCCAGGCTCGGGCGCGGCCCTCGGCGCCGTGTCCCGCCACGCGCCGCCTCAGCCCCGCGCATCCTCCCGGATCAGGTCCGCCGCCTTCTCGCCGATCATCAGCGTCGCGGCGTTGGTGTTGGCCGAAGGCATCGTCGGCATGATCGAGGCGTCGGCCACCCTCAGCCCCTCTACCCCCCGCACCCGGAGCCGGGCGTCCACCACGGCGCTCGGGTCGCTCTCCGGCCCCATCCGGCACGTGCCCATGAAGTGGAACGTGGTCGTCCCCCGCTCCCGCGCCGTCGCCAGCAGGTCCTCGTCGGTGAGCACCGCCTCGCCCGGATAAAGCTCCTCCGCGAAATAGGGCGCCATCGGCCCGGCGCGGAGGATCGCCCGCGCCAGCTTCAGCCCGGCGAGCAGCACCCGCCGGTCCTCCGGCGCCCAAAGCCAGTTCGGCGCGATCTCCGGCTTCTCGAACGGGTCGGCCGAGCGCGCCCGCACCGTCCCGCGGCTTTCCGGCCGCTGCTGCCAGGCGGCGATGGTCATGCCCGGCTGGTCGTCGAGCTCGCTCTGGTGCCCTTCGCGATAGCTCGCCGGCATGAAGGTGATCTGGAGGTCGTTCACGTCGAGCGCCGGGTCGGACCGCGCGAAGGCGTAGCAGGCCGTGGAGGGCAGCGAGAGGATCGAGGGCCGCCCCGCCACCCATTTCGCCACCTCCACCGCGAAGGGAAGGCCGCGCGCCCGCTCGTTGAAGGTCTTGGCGTTCTTCGCCCGCGCGGTGAAGCGGGGCGTGTAATGGTCCCTCAGGTTCGCGCCGACGCCCGGGAGCGCGACACGGACGGGAACGCCGATCTCCGCCAGATGCTCCGGCGCGCCGATCCCGGCGAGCTGGAGCATCTGCGGCGAGGCCACCGCGCCGCCCGAGAGGATCACCTCGCGCCGCGCCCGCACCGTCTCGTCCCGCCCCGCGCGGCGACAGGAGACGCCGGCGGCCCGCCGCCCGTCGAAGATCAGCCCCGTCGCATGCGCTCCGGTCCGAACCTCAAGATTGGCCCGCCGCATCGCCGGGCGGAGGAAGGCGCGCGCCGCGCTGGCGCGGAACCGGCCGGAAATCGTCCGCTGGGTGTAGCTCGCGCCCTCCTGCCGGCGGCCATTGTAGTCCGGATTGCGCGGGATCCCGAGGCTTTCGCAGGCGTCGAGGAAGGCCTCGCAGAGCGGGTGCCGCCAGGGGCTCGGCGTCACCGTCAGCGGCCCGCCGCGGCCGCGGAGCCCGTCCGGGTCCGGGCCCTTCCAGTCCTCCAGCCGCTTGAAGAGCGGCAGCACGTCGGCATAGCCCCAGCCCGGGTTGCCGCGCTGCGCCCAATGGTCGAAATCGCCCGGCTCGCCGCGGTTGAAGATCGCCCCGTTGATCGAGGATGAGCCGCCGAGCACCTTGCCGCGCGGGATCGGCACGCGCCGCCCGCCGGTCCAGTCCGAAGGCTCCGCCTCGAACATCCAGTTGTGCCGAGGGTCCTTCAGCAGCTTCATCCAGCCGACCGGCATGTGGATGAAGGGGTGCGTGTCCGCCGGCCCCGCCTCCAGGAGGCAGACCGTCGCGCGCGGGTCCTCGCTCAGGCGCGCCGCGAGCACGGAGCCCGCCGAGCCGGCGCCCACGATCACATAGTCGAATTCGTCCGGCATCCGGCCCTCCCGCCTCTGCCTACTCCGGGCCGGTCGCCGTCGCCAGCGGCGCAACGCCTGTCGCCAACGCGCAAATATGCGGTATCCTTGGCGGAACGGCGGGAACGCGCCGGAAAGGGGAGACGCGATGGCGGATCTGATCCGCGACCTCGGGCCGAAACCCGGCGATGTGGAATGGCGGGCGGCGCAGGCGGCGCTCGCCGCGTCGGAGACCCATATCGGCCATATCGACACCGGGCTCTTCCCGCATCCCACGCTCGGCTTCGGCGCGGGCGGCGCGCCGCCCGCGAACATCCGGCTCGATCTCGGCCGCAACGTGTTCGACCCGGAGCGTTCCGGCCCCCGCCCGGTGACCGATCTCTCGGTCCCCGACGACGCGATTGCCCGCGCCGCGGACTACCCCGATCATGGGGTGAAGACGCTGTCGGTGATCCTCGCCAACGCGCCGGGAACCCTCGTCGGCGTCGCGCCGGGCGCCAAGATCGTGCCCTACCGCGTCGCCAACGGCCCGGTCTTCGTCGGCCGCGCCCGCACCAGCCGGATCGGCGCCGCCATGGAGAAGGCGATGGCGCTGGCGAACCCGCCGAAGGTCTTCTCGATCTCGATGGGGAACCCCGGCATTACCGGCCTCGCGGAGTTTCTCCGCTTCGGCGTCGGCGGCGCGCCCGGCATGTCAGCCCGCACCGCCGAGGCGATCAACCGCGCCTACGAGGCCGGGATCGTCACCGTCGCCGCCGGCGGACAGATCATCAACAACGTCTCCTATCCGGCCCGCTTCGCCCGCGTGATCGGCGTCGGCGGCATCACGGGGGACGAAATCCACTACCCGATCGGCGGTTACGACCAGGCCGCGCTGATCGACGTCTGGACCTACGCCTCGGCCATCAACCGCGCCTCCGGCCTCCGGATGCCGGACGGCTCGATCCGCGCGATCCACGCGGACGATCCGGCGAGCCAGGATCTCGAACCCTCCGGCACCTCCTACGCCGCGCCGCAGGTCGCCGGGGCCGCCGCGCTCTGGCTCACCCGCTGGGCGGACGATCTCGCAAAACTCGACGCGCGGTGGAAGGTCGTGGAAAGTTTCCGTCTCGCGCTCAGGGATTCGGCGCGGAAGGAAGAGATTCGGCTCCACATTGGCCGGCAGGATCGCATCGCGATCCGGCGGCTCGACATTGAGGCACTCATGCGCACGAAACCGGACCTGAAGGCGAACCTCCGAAAACGGGACGCGGCCTCGCGTCTCGCCTCGCTGCTCTGAACGGAGGCGAGGCGATGCCCCATCTTCTGCTCGGCCTGATCGGCGACAACATCGCGGCCTCCCGTGCGCCGGCCCTGCATGAACTGGCCGGCCGGCTCTCCGGCCTCGAAGTGCGCTATGACCGGCTGGTCCCGCGTGAGCTCGGGCTCGATTTCGACGGCGTCTTCTCGGCTTGCGGCGAGGAAGGCCGCCGCGGCGTCAACGTCACCTACCCCTACAAGGAGCGCGCCGCGGCCAGGGTCAGGATCGACGACGCCGCCGTGCGCCGGCTCGGCGCCGTGAACACGGTGCTGTTCGAGCCGGATGGCCCGCGCGGCTACAATACCGACTACACCGGCTTCCTCGCCGCCTACCGGGATGCGCGCGGCATGGCGCGGCCGGGCCCGGTCTGCCTCGCCGGGGCGGGCGGCGTCGGCAAGGCGGTGGCCTTCGGCCTCGTCTCGCTCGGGCTTTCCGAGTTGCGCATCGTCGAGCGCGACATCCCGAAGGCGGAGCTTCTGGCCGAGGCGCTCCTCGCCGTCTCGCCGCGGATCGACGTGATGATCACCACTGATCCGGCCAAGGCCGCGCCGGGCGCCGCGGGCTTCGTCAACTGCACGCCGATCGGCATGGTCGGCTATCCGGGCACGCCGCTCATGCGGCCGCTCCTGACCGGCGGCGAATGGGCCTTCGACGCCGTCTACACCCCGCGCGACACGCAGTTCCTGCGCGACGCGGCGGCGGAAGGGCTCCACGTCATCTCGGGCTATGAGCTCTTCTTCCATCAGGGCGTCGCCGCCTGGTCGATCTTCTCCGGCGGCCGACGGGTCGATCCCGAGGCGCTGCGCGCCGGCCTCGCTTCGCTCGCGGCGGCCTGACGATGCGTACGGGGATCGCCACCGTCTCGATGGGCGGTCTTCTGCCGGCGAAGCTCGCCGCCATCGCCGCCGCCGGGTTCGAGGGCGTCGAGCTTTTCGAGACCGACGTCGTCGCGCATGACGAGCCGCCGGAGACGATCCGCGCGCGCTGCGCCGATCTCGGCCTCGAGGTGATCGCGCTCCAGCCGCTCCGCGATTTCGAGGGCCTGCCGGAGCCCTTCCGCGCCCGCGCCTTCGACCGCGCGCGGCGGAAGCTCGATCTCGCCAACCGGCTCGGCGCGCCGCGCATCCTCGTCTGCTCCTCGATCCACCCGGCGGCGCTCGGCGGCGTCGACCGGGCCGCCGGGGACGTCCGCGACCTCGCCGCACTCGCGGCCGGGGCCGGGGTGGAGATCGGCTTCGAGGCGCTCGCCTGGGGCCGCCATGTCTCCGACTGGCGGGACGCCTGGGAGATCGTCCGCCGCGCCGACCATCCGAACGCGAAGCTGATCCTCGACAGCTTCCACATCCTCTCGCGGAAGTTCCCGGTGGAGCCGATCCGCGCCGTCCCCGCCGACCGGATCTCCTTCGTCCAGGTCTCCGACGCGCCGCGGATCGAGATGGACGTGCTCCAGCTGTCCCGCCACCACCGCTGCTTCCCCGGGCAGGGGGAGCTCGACATCGCCGGCTTCATGGCCGTGCTCGACGCCACCGGCTACGATGGCTGGATCAGCCACGAGGTCTTCTCCGACCGGTTCCGCATGGGCCGGCCGAAGCTCGTCGCCGAGGATGGCGAGCGCTCGATGATCCATGTCCTCGGCCGTGGCCGCTCCGGCGCGCCGCTGCCGCCGGTCTCGCCCGCGACCGGGGTCGCCTTCCTCGAATTCGCCGTCGGCGGGGCGGAGGCGGAGGCGCTGAAGGGCCTCTTCCGCGCCCTTGGCTTCGCCCATGCCGGCGCCCACCGCGCCAAGAAGGTGGACCGCTTCCTCCAGGGCGGCGTCAACCTCGTCGTCAACGCCGAGGAGACCGGCCTCGCCCATTCGCACCGGCTGGTGCACGGCCCCTCGGTCTGCGCCATCGGCCTGCGGGTCGGCGACGCCGCCGTGGCGATGGCGCGAGCCGAGGCGCTCCTCGCGACGCCCTTCTCGCAGCGTCGGAGCGAGGCCGAGTTCGAGATGCCGGCGATCCGCGGCGTCGGCGGCGCATTGCTCTACTTCCTCGACGGCTCCGACGCGCTCGGCGCGGTCTGGGAAACCGAGTTCGAGCCGGTGGAGGAGCCGGCCGCCGCGGTCGGCGTCTCCGGCGTCGACCATGTGAACCAGTCGGTGCCCTTCGAGGAGCTGCAAAGCTGGCGGCTCTTCTACTCCGCCGTCCTCGGCTTCGATCGAACGCCGCAGGTGGACGTGGCGGACCCGGTCGGCCTCGTCGAAAGCCAGGTCCTCTACTCGGAGGACCGGTCCGTCCGCTTCGCGCTCAACGCCAGCGCGGCCCGCGGCGCGCAGTCCAACCGCTTCATCCAGGACTATTTCGGCGCCGGGGTGCAGCACGTCGCCTTCGCCGTGCCCGACGCGCTCGAAGCGGCGGCGGCGATGCGCGCGGCCGGCGCGCCGATCCTCGAAATTCCCGCCAACTACTATGACGACATCGCCGCCCGCTTCGGCCTCGCGCCCGACCATGTGGCCGCGCTCCGGGAAGGCAACGTGCTCTACGACGAGGATGCCGGCGGGCGGTTCCTCCAGGTCTATACGCAGCCCTTCGCCGAGCGGTTCTTCTTCGAGATCGTCGAGCGGAAGGGCTATGAAGGCTACGGCGCGCCGAACGCGCCGATCCGGCTGGCGGCGCAGGCGCGCCTCGGCCGGGACGCGGCGGTGCCGCCGCGCTGATTGGGGGGAGGACGCATGACGATCTACCAGCGCGACAGGGCTTGGCATCCGCCGGCGTTCCACCCGCCCTACAAGACCAGCGTGAAGCGCTCGCCGCATTCGGCGCTCGTCATCATGCCCGAGACGCCGACCGACGCGACCGGGCCGGTCTTCGGCCAGAACCTCCTCGGCCCGCTCGACCACGACCTCATTCGCAACTTCTCGCAGACCGGGGAGGAGGCGATCGGCCCCCGCATCGTCGTCTACGGCCGGGTGCAGGACGAGGATCTGCGCCCCGTCCCCGGCGCGCTGGTCGAGGTCTGGCAGGCGAACGCCGGCGGCCGCTACCGCCACGCCAAGGAAGGCTACCGCGCCCCGCTCGACCCGAATTTCGGCGGCTGCGGCCGCTGCATCGCCGACGATGACGGCTGGTATGAGTTCCGCACCGTGCAGCCCGGCCCCTATCCCTGGCCGAACGGGCCGAATGACTGGCGCCCGGCGCACATCCACTTCTCGATCTTCGGGCGGAGCTTCTCGCAGCGGCTCATCACCCAGATGTATTTCGAGGGCGACCCGATGATCTGGCAGTGCCCGATCGTCTCCTCGATCCCTTCGCGGGAGGCGGTGGAGACGCTGATCGCCGCGCTCGACCGGGAGGCGACGATCCCGATGGACGCGCGCGCCTACCGGTTCGACATCACCCTCCGCGGCCGCCGCCGCACCCTATTCGAGGGCCAGCCATGATCCGCCGCCCCGAACGCCTGAAGGAAACCCCGAGCCAGACGGCCGGGCCCTATGTGCATATCGGCTGCACCCCGAATTTCTGCGGCATCGGCGGCGTCTATCCCGAGGATCTCGGCACGACGCTGATCACCGGAGACGCGAAGGGCGAGCGCATCACCGTCGCCGGAACGGTGTTCGACGGGACGGGAACCGCCCTGAAGGATGCGATGGTGGAGGTCTGGCAGGCCGATTCCGTGGGCCTCTACAACGCCCCGGAGGAGACGCGCGGCGCCGCCGACCCGCATTTCACCGGCTTCGCCCGGCGCGCGGGGGATTACGCCACCGGCGAATGGCGCTTCGAGACGGTGCGCCCCGGCGCGGTTCCCGGCCCCGGCGGGCGGATGCAGGCGCCCCACATCGCCTTCTGGATCGTCGCGCGCGGCATCAATCTCGGCCTCCATACGCGGATGTACTTCCCGGAGGACGACCTCTCCGCCGACCCGATCCTCGCCCGGATCGAGCACCAGGTCCGCGTGCCGACCCTGGTGGCGAAGAAGGAGGGGCCGGGCCTCTACCGGTTCGACATCCGCCTCCAGGGCGAAGGCGAGACGATCTTCTTCGACGTATGAGCCGGCCGCGCGGGCGGCCGCGTCGACGCCGCCCTCTTTCCGCCCGATCGAGCCATTCCGGGCCGCGCCCGACCCTCCCTCCCCGGGAGGGCGGGTTGGCGACGCCCTGCGCCGCTCGGCCGTCGTCCGGGGCTTCGAGGACAAGTCGCTCACCGCAAGCGGATCACGCGCCCACCCGGGGTCGGTCGCGCCCCTCGTGATCGGCTCAAAGGGATCGGGAGAAGGCGCGACAGGCTGGATGCTTTGCGCGCAGGTGACTCATAGAGGGAAAAAGATACAATGATCTCAAATACTTGATGCCAGTATCAACCTTGATAAGCCGCCGCCCTCAGTCGAACGTCTCGTCCGGCAGCGCGCCCCAGAACTCGCTTTTCGACAGCCAGCCCTCGACGCCGTCCGCCTCGGCTTCGCACCAGTCCTTCCGGCATTCCTTGAGGTGGAGGATCGCGCCGGCCTCGGCCAGCGCCACCAGCGCCGCCGCGCGGTCGGGCTCTTTACGAAGCGCGGCGCGTGGCGTCGTCACCACGCCGGAGCGCTCGCCCCGGAGCATGGCGAAATGGACCCAGCCGCCCGAATCCTCCACGTCCCGCACCCGCCGCCAGTGGCCGTGCTCGGCGATCACCTCGAGCGGCATGCCGCGGCGGATGAAGACCCAGTCCACCCGGTGCGTCAGGCCGGGGCCGCGCCGCACGTTCGCGTTCTCCGATTTCAGGCTCACGAAACGGGGCAGGGGGAGATTGGTCTCCGGCCCGAGCTTCGGCGGGCCCGAAGCCTCGTCGCCCATGGCGCCCGATCCGATGAGGATGACGGCCGCCAGCGCAGCCCTCGCCGCCTTCACGCCCATGCTCGCCTCAAGCCAAAGCGGGTTTCTTGTCGGCCCGCTCCGCATATCCTATCACGAAGGCCCGTGCATCGCGCAACCGACGTGCATCGCGCAACCGAGAGGCCCGACATGCCCGACCGCCCCCGGCGTCTGAAGGTCGTCGTCACCCGCCGCCTGCCCGAGCCGGTGGAGACGCGGCTGCGCGAACTCTTCGACGTGAAGCTGAACGAGTCCGACACGCCGATGGACGAGGAGGCCCTCGCCGCCGCCATCGCCACGGCCGACGTCCTCGTTCCCACCGTCACCGACGAGATCGACCAGAAGCTGCTCGCCCGCGCCGGCGAGGGCCTGAAGCTGATCGCCAATTACGGCGCCGGCTTCGACCATATCGACGTGGAGACGGCGCGCCGCCGGGGCATCCTCGTCACCAACACGCCGGGTGTCCTCACCGAGGACACCGCCGACATGACGATGGCCCTCATCCTCGCCGTGCCGCGGCGGATGATGGAGGGCGCGGCGCTGATCCAGTCCGGCGAGTGGGGCGGCTGGTCGCCGACGGCGCTGATGGGCCGGCGCGTCACCGGCAAGCGGCTCGGCATCCTCGGCATGGGGCGGATCGGCCAGGCCGTGGCCCGCCGCGCCAGCGCCTTCGGCATGCAGGTCCACTACCACAACCGCAAGCGCCTGCATCAGGACGTGGAGAACGCGCTCGAGGCCACCTACTGGGAAAGCCTCGACCAGATGCTGGCGCGGATGGACGTGGTCAGCGTCAACTGCCCGCACACGCCGGCGACCTATCACCTGCTGAACGCCCGCCGGCTGAAGCTGCTGAAGCCGACCGCCTATATCGTCAACACCGCGCGCGGCGAGATCGTCGACGAGAACGCGCTGACGCGGATGCTGGTGCGGGGCGAGCTGGCCGGCGCCGGGCTCGACGTCTTCGAGCATGAGCCGGCGGTGAACCCCAAGCTCATGTCGCTCTCCAATGTCGTTCTCCTGCCGCATATGGGCTCGGCGACGGAGGAGGGGCGCATCGAGATGGGCGAGAAGGTGATCGTCAACATCAAGACCTTCGCCGACGGCCACCGCCCGCCCGACCAGGTGCTGCCCTCGATGCTCTGAGGTATGGCGCGCGCGTCTCCGTCGCGCGCGACCGCGCCGGGCTCCGCCCCGGCCTTGTCGTGCTCGCCGTGATCGTCGGGGACGAGATCTTCGGCGTCTCCCGCGCCCTCTTCGGCCGCGAGGACGAGGAGGCGGAGACGCCGCCGCTCCGCCGCCCGGCGGAGCCGCAGGACCCGGCGCCCGAGGCCGGAGCGCCGAAGGTGGAGGATTATCTCAGCCCGCGCCCGCCGCGCTGAACCGGGCCTCGAAGCCGTCCGCCAGCGCCGCGGCCGCCCGATCGAGCCGCCCTTCGGACCAGCCGAGCCGCGCGAGGCCCGACAGGCCAACGAGCGCGACGACCAGCGCATCCGCCGCCGCCTCCGCGTCGGCCGCCATGCGCGGCTCCCGCGCCAGCCGTTCCAGGATCAGCCGCCGCGTCTCGGTGAGCCGCGTCGCCGCCTCCGCCCGCGCCTCCGGGTCCGAGGCGCCCCGCGCCGTCTCGATGGCCAGGCACCCGGCGCGCCCGTTCGTCGGCGCATAGAGCCGCGCCGCCGCCCTGAGGAGGGCCCGCGCCGGGTCCGCCGCCTCCAGCGCCTCGGCGACGAAGCCGCCCTGCGTATCGCCGTAATGGTCGAGCGCCCGCGCGAAGAGCCCGGCCTTCGAGCCGAAGGCGCCGTAGAGGCTCGGCGGGTTCACCCCGGTCGCCTTCGAAAGCTCCGCCACGCCCGCGCCGTCATAGCCGCGAAGGTGGAAGAGCCGCTCGGC
>CALFYQ010000150.1 GCA_937952085.1 uncultured Paracoccaceae bacterium
GCTGCTGGCCGGCCTCGACGGCATCAAGAACAAGATCCATCCCGGCGAGGCGATGGACAAGGATCTCTACGACCTGCCGCCCGAGGAACTCGCCGGCATCCCGACGGTCTGCGGCTCGCTCCGCGAGGCGATGGGCGCGCTCGAGGCCGACATGGACTTCCTGACCGCCGGCGGCGTGTTCACGAAGGACCAGATCGAGGGCTACATGGAGCTGAAGTGGGAGGAGATCTACCGCTTCGAGCACACCCCGCACCCGGTCGAGTACCAGATGTACTATTCCTGCTGAGGCCCTTCGGAGCCGACGCGGAGCGGCCCCCCGAAAGGGGGGCCGTTTTCGTTTGCGGGTGTGAGCCGGCGGACGGCCGGTCGCCGGCATGTTCGCTCCGCGGCGCCATCCGGAATGCGCGCGCCGCGCCTCTCCATTCCGCGGAATGTCCCGCCCAGGCGACGACGCCGCGCCGGAAACGAAAACGGCCGGCTCGCTTCCGCGCCGGCCGTCCTTGTCCACTCGCCGGCGCGGTTGGCTCCGCGCCGCGCCCCGTTCAGGTCAGATCAGATCACCACGACATCGAGCGGCGGGAAGCCATTGAAGCCGACCGAGGAATAGGTCGTCGTGTAGGCGCCGCAGGCGCGGATCACGATCTTGTCGCCGGCCTTGAGGGCGAGCGGCATGTCCATCGGGCGCTTCTCGTAGAGCACGTCCGCGCTGTCGCAGGACGGGCCGGCCACGACACAGGGGCCGTGCGGGCCGCCGTCATGCGGCGTGACGATCTGGTAGCGGATCGCCTCGTCCATCGTCTCGGCGAGGCCGGAGAACTTGCCGATGTCGAGATAGACCCAGCGATGCAGATCGTCCGGGGAGCGGCGGGAGACGAGAAGCACCTCGGCGGCGATCACGCCGGCCTCGGCGACGAGGCCGCGGCCGGGCTCCGCCATCACGCGGGCCGCGCCGGGGAAGCGCGATTCGACGAGCGCCATCACCTCGGCCGCATAATCCTCGGCCGCCTCGATCGGCTCGCCGTAGAAGGCCGGGAAGCCGCCGCCGATGTTGACGAGGTCGAGCGGCACACCGGCCGCGCGGGCCTCGGCCCAGACCGGCGCCAGCGCGTCGAGCGCCGGCGCCCACATGGAGGCGCGACGGGTCTGCGAACCGACATGGAAGGAGATGCCGACCGGCTTCAGGCCAAGCTCCATCGCGCGGCGGAAAAGCGGCATCGCGTGCTCCGGCGGCACGCCGAACTTGCGGGAAAGCGGCCAGTCCGCCTCGGAGACGAGGACGAGGAGACGGATATAGACCTCCGCGCCCGGCGCGTTCTCGGCGATCTTCTCGAGCTCGGGCTCGCTGTCGGCGACGAAGAGCTTCACGCCGGCGCGGTGCGCGAAGGCGATGTCCGCCGGCTTCTTCACGGTGTTGCCGAAGGAGACGTCCTCCGGCCGGGCGCCGAGGGAGAGGCAGAGTTCGATCTCGCCGCGGGAGGCGGCGTCGAAGCGGCAGCCCTCCTCGACGAGGCGCGCGACGACTTCGCGCGCCGGATTGGCCTTCACCGCGTAGTGGATCGCCGCGCGGCCGAGGCCGCGGGAGAGGGCGCGGAAGCGATCGGCCACCGCCTCGATGTCGAGGACCAGCGTCGGCCGCTCGAAGTGATGCGAGAGCGCATAGGCCTCGGCGCGTCGGACAGGCGAAAACTCGAGGGCGGGCGCGAGCCCGGTCACGTAGGCGTTCATGGCCATCTCCGTCAGACCCCGCCCCGCATGGGACGGCCAGTTCCAAAAGAGACGTTACCGTCGCTACGTAACCGTAGGGGCGGGGCGGGCCCGCCGATCTCGTGCCAGAGGCGCGTGCGTTGGCGTCAGTGAGCGCCATTTGGGGCCAAACGCGCCCCGACGCAAGAGGAAATTTGCAACGCGCGGAAGAAAAAATTCGCCTGTGGCCTCAGCGATTTGTCACAGTTCGTTCACGATCTGGCCGGGGCGGGGGCCACATCCTTTGCGAAATAGACACGCTCGAACCCGTCCTCGACGCGCCGGCCGGTCTCCCGCCAGCCGAGTGCGGCGTAGAGCGAGAGGTTCTCCGACATCCGGACATTGGTGTAGAGGTCGAGCGTCGGCAGGCCGCGGTGCCGCGCCTCCTCCTCCGCGAAGGCCAGAAGCCGCCGCCCATGGCCCTCGCCGTGCCGTTCCGGGCTGACCGCGACGGTGTCGATGTGGAGGCTGCCCGGCTTCTCCTTCAGCACGATATAGCCGACCGTGTCGGCGATGGAGGAAAGCGTCCAGACCGCGCCGGCCTCGATCAGCGCCGCCATGTCCGCATCCATCGGCGCGGGGCGGCGGCCGATCCGCCGGACATAGGGAAGGAACGCCGCCTGACCGATCCGGCGGAGGATCGCCGCATCCTCGGGCCGCGCGCGCTGCATCTCCATGCCGGGCTCCTTTCGTCGGGCGCGGCCCCATGCTACCCGCGGAGCCGAGCCCTTCCAAGGAGGACCCCCGCCGCGATGGAGAGAACGGACGGCGCCACGCCGATGATGGCGCAGTATCTCGAGATCAAGGCCGGGCACCCGGGCGCGCTCCTGTTCTACCGGATGGGGGACTTTTACGAGCTCTTCTTCGCCGATGCGGAAGCGGCCTCGGCGGCGCTCGACATCGCGCTGACGAAGCGGGGCAAGCACGCCGGCGAGGACATCCCGATGTGCGGCGTCCCGGTCCATTCGGCCGAGGGCTATCTCCTGACGCTGATCCGCAAGGGCTTCCGCGTCGCCGTCTGCGAGCAGCTCGAAGACCCGGCCGAGGCGAAGAAGCGGGGCGCGAAGTCTCCGGTGAAGCGCGGCGTCGTCCGGCTGGTGACGCCCGGCACGCTGACTGAGGACGCGCTCCTCGAGGCGCGCGCCGCCAACTGGCTCGCCGCCTGGGCGGAGATCCGCGGCGAGGGCGCGCTCGCCTGGCTCGACCTTTCCACCGGCGAGTGCCGCGTCGCCGCGGCGGCGCGGGCGGACCTTCCGGCGCTCCTCGCCCGGCTCGGCCCGCGGGAGGTGCTGATCGGCCCCGCATCCGACGAGGAGGCGACGCTTTCCGCCATCGCCGAGGCGGGGGCGACGCCGACGCGGCTCGGCGCGGCGAGCTTCGAGAGCGGGGCGGCGGAGGCCCGGCTTCGCCGGCTCCACCGGGTCGCCAGCCTCGACGGCTTCGGTGCCTTCTCGCGGCCCGAGCTTTCGGCCCTCGGCGCGCTCGCCGACTATGTCGAGATCACCCAGAAGGGCGCGCTGCCGCTCCTCCGCCCGCCGGTGCGGGAGGAGACGGGCGGCGCGATGCGGATCGACGCCGCGACGCGCCGGAACCTCGAGATCACCCGCTCGATGGCGGGCGGGCGCGAAGGCTCCCTCCTCGCCGAGGTGGACCGCACCCGCACCGCCGCCGGCGCCCGCCGCCTCGCCGAACGGCTCGCCGCGCCCTCGACCGACCTTGCCGAGATCGCCGCGCGGCTCGACCGGGTGGAGGCCTTCCTCGCCGACCCTGCGCTCCGCGACGCGGCCCGCGCCGATCTCGGCCGGGCGCCCGATCTCGAACGCGCGCTCTCCCGCCTCGCGCTCGACCGCGGCGGGCCGCGGGACCTCGCCGCGCTCCGCGCCGCGCTCGAAGCCGCCGCCGCGCTGGCCGAGCGGCTGGCCCCGCTCGCGCCCTTCGCGGCGGAGGTCGCGGGGCTCCGCGGCCATGACGAACTCGCCGCACGGCTCGACGCCGCCCTGGTCGAGAGCCCGCCGCTGATGGCGCGGGATGGCGGGTTCCTCCGCGCCGGCTATGACGCGGCGCTCGACGAGGCGCGGCGGCTCCGCGACGACGGCCGCTCGGTGATCCTCTCGATGGAGGCGGAGTACCGGGAGCAGACCGGCGTCGGCTCGCTGAAGGTCCGCCACAACAACGTGCTCGGCTATTTCGTCGAGACGCCGGCGACGCATGCCGCGAAGATGATGGCGCCGCCGCTTTCGGAGACCTTCCTCCACCGGCAGACCACGGCCGGGCAGGTGCGCTTCACCACCGGGCCGCTTGCCGAGATGGAGGCGAAGATGCTCGCCGCCGGAGCCCGGGCGGTGGAGATCGAGCTTCGCGTCTTCGCCGCGCTCCGTGAGGCGGTTCTGGCGGAGGCCGCGCGCCTCGCCGGCGCGGCGGCCGCGCTCGCCGAGGTGGACGTGGCGGCCGGCTTCGCCGCCCTCGCCGCGGCGGAGGACTGGACGCGGCCCGTGGTGGACGGCAGCCGCGCCTTCCGGATCGAGGCGGGCCGCCACCCGGTGGTGGAGGCGGGCGAGCGCCGGCGCGGCAGCTCGTTCGTTCCGAACGATTGCGACCTTTCGGGCGCGCCGGCCCGGCTTCTCCTCCTCACCGGCCCGAACATGGCGGGCAAGTCGACCTTCCTTCGCCAGAACGCGCTCATCGCGGTGCTGGCGCAGGCGGGAAGCTATGTCCCCGCCGCCACGGCGCGGATCGGCGTGGTGGACCGGCTCTACAGCCGGGTGGGCGCGGCGGACGATCTCGCCCGCGGCCGCTCCACCTTCATGGTCGAGATGGTGGAGACGGCGGCGATCCTGAACCAGGCCGGGGCGCGGGCGCTGGTGATCCTCGACGAGATCGGCCGCGGCACCGCGACCTGGGACGGGCTCTCGATCGCCTGGGCGACGCTTGAACATCTCCATGAGACGAACGGCTGCCGCGGGCTCTTCGCCACGCATTACCATGAGCTGACCGCGCTGGCGGGCCGCCTCCCCTCGCTCGCCAACGCGACCATGGCGGTGAGGGACTGGGAGGGCGAGCCGGTCTTCCTGCATGAGGTGCGCCCCGGCGCGGCAGACCGGTCCTACGGAG
Source organism: uncultured Paracoccaceae bacterium (assembly GCA_937952085.1). Lineage (GTDB taxonomy): Bacteria > Pseudomonadota > Alphaproteobacteria > Rhodobacterales > Rhodobacteraceae > Pikeienuella. Next base: position 4,855 of record CALFYQ010000150.1, read on the forward strand.
TCCAGGTAGCCCGGCTCGCGGGCCTGCCGGAGCCGGTGATCGCCCGCGCGCGGGAAGTCCTGGCGGCGCTCGAAGCCGGGGAGCGGGACGGCGGCGCGAAGCCGAAGGCGCTCCTCGACGACCTGCCGCTCTTTTCCGCCCGCCCCTCCGCGCCGGCGCCGACGGGGCCGAAAGGCCCGTCGCCGGTCGAGGCGGCGCTCGCCGATCTCGACCCGGACGCGCTCACGCCCCGCGCCGCGCTCGACGCGCTTTATCGGCTCAAGGCGCTTTCTGGCGAAGGTTGAGCGCGGACGTGGAGCTGGCGCCCAGGCTCCAATTCGTTCGTCTGACCAGACAACTGACAAGAGCGGCGATGGCTGGATTGAGGTTGCGCCCTCTCCAGCCCTCCGGGCCCGTGCGCGCAACACGGGGCGCGCCCGCCCCTCCAAGCAGGCCGGCGCCCCACGGCTCTCAGGAGCGGATCGGATTGTGGTCGGGGCGACGCGACAAGCTGCCCACGCCGGCCCGGTCAGGCGCCCACCCAGGGGCGAACGCGATCCTTCCCGCGCCGCTTATCCCGATATGCGCCCTTTGCGCTCCCGTCAGGGCGTCAGGGCGTCAGCCCGGCAGGCTCCGGCTGGCCGAGCGACCGGCAGGCGGCGATCAGCGTGTTCGTCAGCAGGCAGGCGATGGTCATCGGCCCGACGCCGCCCGGCACCGGGGTGATCGCGCCGGCGACGGGCTCCGCCTCGTCGAAGGCGACGTCGCCGACGATCCGGCTCTTGCCGTCCTCGCCCGGCAGCCGGTTGATGCCGACGTCGATGACCGTCGCACCGTGCTTCACCCAGTCGCCCCGCACCATTTCGGGGCGGCCGACCGCGGCGACGAGGATGTCCGCCGTGCGGCAGAGCGCCGGCAGGTCCCGCGTCCGGCTGTGGGCGACCGTGACGGTGCAGTTCTCCTTGAGGAGAAGCTGCGCCATCGGCTTGCCGACGATGTTGGAGCGGCCGAGCACCACCGCGTTCATGCCCGCAAGGTCTCCGTGGAGATCGCGAAGCAGCATCAGGCAGCCGAGCGGCGTGCAGGGGACGGTCGCCGGAAGGCCGGTGGCGAGCCGGCCGGCGTTGACGACGTGAAAGCCGTCCGCGTCCTTCTCCGGCGCGATGGCGTCGATCACCGCCGCCTCGCGGATCTGCGGCGGCAGCGGAAGCTGCACGAGGATGCCGTGAACCGCGGCGTCCGCGTTCAGCGCCGCGATCAGGTCGAGAAGCGCCGCCTCGCTCGTCTCCGCCGGCAGCCGGTGCTCGAACGAGGCCATGCCGACCTCCGCCGTCTGCCGGCATTTCGAGCGGACATAGATGTCCGAGGCCGAATTGTCCCCGACGAGGACGACGGCGAGGCCGGGCGTGACGCCGGTCGCGGCCTTCAGCTTCGCGGTCTCCTCCGCCAGCCGGGCGCGGAGCCCGGCGGCGAAGGCCTTGCCGTCGAGGCGGCGCGCCATCGCCTCAGCCCTGCGGCTTGAAGGTGACGCGGTGCGACCAGGTCGCGCCGTCGGTCAGCGTCAGCGTCTCGAAGCCCATGATCTGGAGCATGTCGTAGAGCGTGCCTTCGAGATGGAGGTTCTGCTGCCGGAAGAACTCCGTGCCGCGCATGTTGGAAGTGAGCTGCGCCAGCACCGCGCGGGCCCGGAACAGGCTCCGGAAGATCTCGTCGTCGAGCGCGACGACGATGAGATGGGAGGAGCGCGCGCCCTTCTCGAAGATCACGAAGCGCGGGCTCTCGGGCGCGGCGAGCTGCGCCTTGGTGATCGAGGTGACGAAATTGACCCGCACGTCCTGCCCGGCCGGCGGCGTGCCCGGCGCGATGACGCGGGAGAAGGTCTCCTCCGAGGTGACCGGCGGATAGTGGTATCCGGCGTAGCGGTCCTCATCCTGCGCCGCGGCGGGCGCCGCGACGAGGGCGAGGGCGAATAGGAGGGCGGCGCGGGGCATCTTCGTCTCCCTGGATGTGGCCGCCCCGCTTTAGCCTTGCGGGCGGCCGCTCTCAACGTTCGATCAGAACAGGCCCTCGATCTCGCCGGCCGCGTTGAAGCGGATCGTCTCGGCGGCGGGGGCGCGGGGGAGGCCTGGCATCGTCATGATCTCGCCGCAGATCGCGACGACGAAACCCGCGCCGGCGGCGAGCCGCAGCTCCCGCACCGGCACGGTGAAGCCGGTCGGCGCGCCGCGGCGTTCGGGGTCGGTGGTGAAGGAATACTGCGTCTTCGCCATGCAGACCGGCAGATGGCCCCAGCCTGCCGCCTCCCATTCGCTCAGCTGCGCCTTGAGCTTCGCGTCCATCGAGACGCCGTCGGCGCGGTAGATCTCCTTCGCCACCGTCTCGATCTTCTCGAAGAGCGGGGTCTCGTCCGCATAGAGCGGCGCGAAATCGGCGGCGCCGCTTTCGGCGAGCTCGACCACCTTCCGCGCCAGCGCCTCGGTCCCGGCCGACCCGTCCGCCCAGTGGCGGCAGAGCACCGCCTCCCCGCCGAGGCCGCGGACGTAATCCTGCACGGCGGCGACCTCGGCCTCGGTGTCGGTGGTGAAGTGGTTGATGGCGACGACGGCCGGCACGCCGAACTTCTTCACGTTCTCGACATGGCGGCCGAGATTGACGCAGCCGGCCTTCACCGCCGCCACGTTCTCCGCGCCGAGATCGGCCCGCGCCACGCCGCCGTTCATCTTCAGCGCGCGGATCGTCGCCACGATCACCGCGGCGGCGGGCTTGAGGCCGGCCTTGCGGCACTTGATGTCGAAGAACTTCTCCGCGCCGAGATCGGCGCCGAACCCCGCCTCCGTCACCACGTACTCGGCGAGCCGGAGCGCTGCCTTCGTCGCCGCCACCGAGTTGCAGCCATGGGCGATGTTGGCGAAGGGGCCGCCATGGACGAAGGCGGGGTTGTTCTCCAGCGTCTGCACGAGGTTCGGCTGGATCGCCTGGGCGAGCAGCACCGCCATCGCGCCGTCCGCCTCGAGGTCTCGGGCGCGAACCGGTTTCCGTTCCCGCGTATAGGCGACGACGATCTCGCCGAGCCGGCGTTCGAGGTCGGCCCGGTCCTCCGCGAGGCAGAGGATCGCCATCACCTCGGAGGCGACGGTGATGTCGAACCCGGCCTCGCGCGGGAAGCCGTTGGCGACGCCGCCGAGCGAGACGACGATCTGCCGGAGCGCCCGGTCGTTCATGTCCATCACCCGCCGCCAGACGACGCGGCGCGGGTCGATGTCGAGCTTGTTGCCCCAGTAGATGTGGTTGTCGATCAGCGCGGAGAGGAGGTTGTGCGCGGCGGTGATGGCGTGAAAATCCCCCGTGAAGTGGAGGTTGATGTCCTCCATCGGCACGACCTGGGCGTAGCCGCCGCCGGCCGCGCCGCCCTTCATGCCGAAACAGGGGCCGAGCGAGGGCTCGCGGAGGCAGATCGCCGCCTTCTTGCCGATCCGGTTCAGCCCGTCGCCGAGGCCGACCGTGGCGGTCGTCTTGCCCTCGCCGGCCGGGGTCGGGTTGATCGCGGTGACGAGGACGAGCTTGCCCGCCGGGCGGCCGGCGATCTCGGCGAGGAATTCGGCGGACAGCTTCGCCTTGTCATGGCCGAACGGGAGGAGATGCGCCTCCGGCACGCCGAGTTTCGCGCCGATCTCGCCGATCGGCCGCTTCTTCGCGGCGCGCGCGATCTCGATGTCGGTCTTCACGGCCATTTCGTTTCCTCCCCTTTTGCAGAGACGGGTATCAAGCGGCCGGCGGCGCGCAAGGCCCGAAATCGACGGCGCGGCGCGGAAATGCGTCGGCTTCGTGGCGCGGCGGCGGCTTCCCATGGCGATCGGGCGCCGATACGCTCGCGCCATGACGGACGAAGCTCTCTCCGCCTCGCACCGCGCCTTCGTGCTTCGCTTCGGCGAGATCGGCCGCGGATTCGGGCTGACCAAGGCGGCCGCTCAGGTCTGGGCCTTCGCGCTCGCCGCGAAGGGCGCGCCCTCGGCGGCGGAGATCGCGGCCGGGCTCGGCATCGCCCGCTCCAACGTCTCGACCGCGCTGAAGGAGCTTCGCGGGCTCGGGCTTCTCCGCGCCGCGCCGGCCCCCGGCGAGCGGCAGGAGCGGTTCGCCGCGCCGGAGGACCCGGCGGAGGCCGCCGCCGCCCTCGCCGCCGCGTTCCGCGCGCGGGTCATCGACCCTGCGGCGCAGGCGCTCGCCGGTCTCGGCGCGCCGCAGGCGGAGGCCTATTCGCGCCTTCTCGCCGCGATCGGGCCGGCGCTCGAAGCCGCGGCCGCCGCGCCGACGCCCGCCGCGCCGCCGGTGGACGCGCCCACGGGCAAGAAGAAGAAAAAGAAGAAGTAGGGTTCAGCCGCGGAAGGCGCGGAGCGCCGCCGCGCCGGCGTCCATCACGTCGAAGAGGCGGGCGACATAATGCTCCCGCGCCGCGAAGCCGCCGCCCTCGCCCTCGACGAATTCCTTCTCCATCGCGTCGACGAGCCGGCGGAGCCGCCGCTGGTGGAGGCCGAGCGCGCGCTGCGCCGGGTCCGCCACCACGCCGGCGAAGGCGGCGATGAGCGCGGCGCCGGTCATCAGCCCGGCCGTCGTTCCGGCGACGAGGGCGGGGGAGGCGGCGGCCGGCCAGATCCCGTACCAGACCGAGCCCGCCGCCGCGCCGAGCGGGAAGGCGGAGATCGCGGCGGATTGCGCCATCGCGGCGGCGAGCGCCGGGCCGAGCGTCATCGCGCCGGGCGTGATCTGGTGGAGCGCCGCAGCGCCCGCACCCATCGTGGCGAGCGCGGCCGTCATCTCAGCCACCGCGCTCCGCGTTCCGGCATAGTCGGCGAGGGCGGCGCCGAGGCCGGGCGCGGCGCGGCCGACGAGCCGGCGCACTTCCGGGTCGGCGACGATGGCCTCGGCCAGCGCGTCTCCCGGATGACCCTCGGTCGGAAGCTCGAGAAGCTCGGCGAGGACGAGCCGGCGCACCTCCTTCATTACCGCCGTGTCGAACATCAGGCGGCGGGAGCGGAGCCAGGCCGCGCTTCGCTTCCGCCCGGCCTTCTCCGCCGCGCCGGCGCCGAGCCGGGCGAGCATCTGAACCGGCGCGAGGCCGACATTGGCGGGCGCGCGGGCGATGTCCCAGCCGAGCGCGTGCCGGTGCAGCCGGAGCGCGCCGCGGGCCGAGTACCAGCGGTCCACGAAAGGGTCGATCCGCGCCCGGCGCTCGGCGAAATAGCCCTTCGCCGCCGCCGCCACCGCCGCGCGGAGCGCCGCCTCAGTCGCCTCGTCGCGCTGCGCCGCCCGGTCCATGCACGGCATATGGCGCGCCGGGGTCTGGGCGGAAAGGCCGTTGGCGGCTTGAGGCGAGGTTTCGATCGCCCGTCTACCGGCCGCACGGCGCGCCTGCGACCGGGAGAAGTGCGCGCCCCGTCCACCGCTCCCGGGCCCGGGCGACCGGCCGGGGCCGCGCCCGCCCCTCCAAGCGGGCGGGCGCCTCCCGGTCGTCAGGAGCGGCTCGGATCGAGGTCGGGACGACGCCACAAAGCTCCCATGTCGGCCGGTCAGGGGCCCACCCAGGGGCGGACGCGACCCTTCCCGCCCCGCGCCAATGCGGCGGGTCAGAATCGACGACATCGGCCCGCCAACCCCCCGCGCCCTTTGCGGGGCGCGGCGGATCGGCTATGGAGCCGGCCGATCGAGGGACGGACGGATCGCATGAAGTTCACGCTGAGCTGGCTGAAGGACCACCTGGAGACCGAGGCGGGGCTCGACGAGATCGTCGAGGCGCTGACCGATCTCGGCCTCGAGGTGGACGGAGTGGAGAACCCCGCCGACGCGCTCGGCGCTTTCGCCATCGCCCGCGTGATCGAGGCGAAGCCGCACCCGGACGCCGACCGCCTCCGCCTCTGCCGGGTCGAGACGAAGCCGAAAGGGCCGAACGGCCCCTCCGTTGAGGTGCAGGTCGTCTGCGGCGCGCCGAACGCCCGCACCGGGCTCGTCGGCGTCTTCGCCGCGCCGGGCACGCGCATTCCAGGGACCGGGCTCGACCTCAAGCCGGGCGTGATCCGCGGCGTCGAATCGAACGGAATGCTCTGCTCCGAGCGGGAGCTGATGATCTCCGACGACCACAACGGCATCATCGAACTGCCGGAGGACGCGCCGCTCGGCGCCCGCTACATCGACTATGCCGGGCTCAACGACCCGGTCATCGAGATCAAGATCACCCCGAACCGGCCCGACGCGCTCGGCGTCGAGGGCGTGGCGCGTGACCTTGCGGCGCGGAGCCTCGGACGGCTGATCTCGAAGCCGGTGGCGCCGGTTGCGGGCACCTTCCCGTGCCCGCTTTCCGTCACCATCGACGAGGACGCGCTCTCCGCCGCCCCGGTCTTCTGCGGGCGGCTCATCCGCGGCGTGAAGAACGGCCCCTCGCCTGAATGGCTGCAGAAGCGGCTCCGCGCCATCGGGCTCCGGCCGATCTCGGCGCTGGTCGATGTCACGAACTTCTTCACCTACGACCGGAACCGGCCGCTCCACGTCTTCGACGCGGCGAAGGTGAAGGGCGGCGCGCTCCGCGTTCACTGGGCGAAGGGCGGCGAGACGATCGAGGCGCTCGACGAGCGCGAATACACGATGCAGCCGGGGATGCTGGCGATCTCCGACGAGGAGGCCGTCAAGTCGATCGCCGGGATCATGGGCGGCGCCGCCACCGGGTGCTCGGAGGAGACAACCGACGTCTTCGTCGAAAGCGCCTACTGGGACCCGGTGACGATCGCCGCCGCCGGCCGCAAGCTGAAGATCAACTCCGACGCGCGCTATCGCTTCGAGCGGGGCGTCGATCCGGCCTTCACGCCGGTCGGGCTCGAACTCGCGACGCGGATGATCCTCGACCTCTGCGGCGGCGAGCCGTCCGAGGTGGTGACGGCCGGCACCGTGCCCGACACGTCGCGCGCCTATCCGCTCGATCCGAAGCGGGCTGCGTCGCTGGTCGGCATGGACCTGCCGGCGGAGGAACAGGCGAAGACGCTCTCTGCGCTCGGCTTCGGGCCGAAGCCGGAGGGCGCTGGGTTCCTCGTCTCGGTCCCGTCCTGGCGGCCGGACGTGAAGGGCGAGGCCGATCTCGTCGAAGAGGTGGCGCGCATCGCCTCCCTCTCGAAACTCGTCGCGCAGCCGATGGACCGCGCGCCGGGCGTCGCTGGCGCGGTGCTGACGCCGATGCAGAAGCGCACCGCCCGCGCCCGCCGGCGCCTCGCGGGCGCCGGGCTCAACGAATGCGTCACCTACACCTTCGTCGCGGCGAAGGAGGCGGCGCTTTTCGGCGGCGGCGACGCGCTGATGAAGCTCGAGAACCCGATCTCCTCGGAGATGACGGACATGCGGCCCTCGCCGCTGCCTGGCCTTCTTGCCGCGGCGGCGCGGAACCAGGCGCGCGGCTTCGCCGATCTCGGCCTCTTCGAGGTCGGAGCGGAATATTTCGGCCCCGAGCCGGGCGAGCAGCGGGACGTCGCCGCCGCGCTCCGCGTCGGCGCGACCGCGCCGCGGGACTGGTCCGGCGCGCGCCGCCCGGTCGACCTCTGGGACGCCAAGGCGGACGCCGAGGCCGTGCTCGCCGCTCTCGGCGCGCCGGTGGACCGGCTCCAGACCGCGCGGGAGGCGCCCCATTTCTTCCATCCCGGCCGCTCCGCCGCGCTGAAGCTCGGGCCGAAGTCGGTGCTGGCGCTCTTCGGCGAACTGCACCCGAAGGTCCTCTCCGAGATGGACGTGAAGGGGCCGGCCGTCGCCGCCATCGTCTATCTCGAGGCGATCCCGACGCCGAAGGCGAAGGGCCGCACCCGGCCCGCGCTCGCGCTCTCCGCCTTCCAGGCCGTCGAGCGGGATTTCGCCTTCGTCGTGGAGGCCGGGGTCGAGGCCGATGCGATCCTTCGCGCCGCGCGCGGGGCCGAGAAGGGGCTGATCGCCTCCGCCGAGGTCTTCGACGTCTTCGCCGGTCCGAAGGCCGAGGCGGCGCTCGGCGCCGGCCGGAAATCGGTCGCGATCTCCGTCCGGCTCGAGCCCACCAAGGGCACGCTCACCGATGCCGAGATCGAGGCGGTGGCGGCGAAGATCGTCTCCGCCGTGGGCGCCGCCACCGGGGCGACGCTGCGGGCCTGACACGCCTTTCTCCCGCCGCGATTCCGTCTATCCTCCTCGATGAGGCCGGACCAACGGCGGGAGCGGGAGAGGGTCAGATGCTCAAGGAATTTCAGGCGTTCGCCATGCGCGGCAACGTGCTTGACATGGCGGTCGGCATCATCATCGGCGCGGCGTTC
>CALFYQ010000151.1 GCA_937952085.1 uncultured Paracoccaceae bacterium
CCGCCCTCCTTCGCGGCGACGGCGAAGATCATCGTGGAATCCCAACAGATTCCGAACGATCTTGCCCGCACCACCGTCACGGCCTCGCCGTCCGAGCGGGTCGAGCTGATTCGCCAGCTTCTGACGACGCGGCAGAACCTTGTTTCGATCATCGAGAAGCACGATCTCTACAACACGACGCCGATGACGTTGTCGCAGAAGGTCGACCGCCTGCGCGACAGCGTCTCCATTGACGTGTTCCAAGCAGGTTCTTCTGCTCGGCGAGGACCGGCCGTACTCGGCTTCACCGTCACCGCCAAGGCTCAGCAGTCGCTCGTTTCAGCGACGATCGCCAACGAATTCGTCACGCTGGCGCTCGACCTCAACCTCAAGCAGCGCACCGAGCGGGCGACGGAGACGGTCGCCTTCTTCACCAACGAAGTTACCCGGCTGACGCGGGAGATCGAGGCGGCGGAGGCGGCGCTGCTCGACTTCAAACGGAAAAATGCCGATGCGCTGCCCGAGGCGGCGCAGTTTCGCCAGTCTCAAATGGTTGCGCTGCAGCAAACCGAGCTTCAGCTCGAACAGCAGCGAGGCTCGCTGAAGGATCAGAAGAGCGATCTCGAATTTCTTCTCAGGTCGAACCGGCTCGGACCGGATGGCGGCGCAAAGCTTTCGCCGACGCAGGAGCAGCTTGCCGCGCTGCAGGGGGCGCTCGCCCAGCAGAGGGCGCTCTTGGCCCCGAGCCACCCCACGATTCGCGCGATGGAAGGCCGGATCGCGGCGCTCGAACGCCAGGCAGCCGCGGAGCAGCCGGCCGCCACGCCGGATGAGGCCGTCTCCTTCGAGCATGAGCGCATGATCCGGCAGATCGACCGGATTGAAGAGCAAATGGCCAAGGTCGACGAGCGTCTGGAACAGACCCGCGCCGACATCGCCAGCTACCGCGAGACGCTTTCGCGGACGACCGAGGTCGAATTCGAGCTCCGCCGCCTCGAAACTCGCTTCAGCGACCTCCAGGCGCAGCGCGCCGAGGCGGTCTCGAAACGCGCGGAGGCGGAGACCGGCGAGAAGCTCGAGGTCAACCGTCAGGCGGAGCGCTTCGTGGTGCTCGAACAGGCGCAGGTGCCGCGGGACCCCGAACCGCCGGGCAAGATCGTGATCGCCGGCGCGGGCGTCGGCGCCTCGCTGGCCCTTGGCGCGGCCCTTGTGGTGCTGCTCGAGCTGATGAGCCAGGCGATCATGACGCCGGCCGATCTCGAACGGCGCGTCGGGCTGAAGGCGATCGTGGTGATCCCCTACATCCGCACGCGGCGGGAAGTCTGGGCCCGGCGCATCCGCTTCGCGCTCATCGCGCTCGTCATCCTGGTCGGCGCGCCGGCGGCGTTCTGGGCGGTGGACCAGTATGTCGCGCCGCTCTCGATCATCGCCGAGAAGTTGATGGACAAGACGGGACTGCGGACTCTGTTCCAGCTCGTCGCAATGAAATTCTGACCGCGGCTTCGGCGCGGGGGGCCCGGATATGGTCGAACGACTGAAACACGCCATCGAGAAGGCCCGCGCGCAGCGGGAGATGGAGGAGGCCGCGGTTCCGGCGGCGCGCGTGCGGGAAGCCGCGGCGGCGCTCCGCAGCCCGGTGACGGGCGAGGCGCCGCCGGAGATACGGCGCGCCGCCGCCGTCGACCCGACCGAGGCGCTCTGGTCCTCGCTCCGCGAGATCGAATTCGCTTCCGACGCGCTCGAACATGCCCGCGTGGTGACGCGGGAGAAGGCCGACCCGGCGCATATCCCGTTCGACGTGCTCCGCACCCGGCTCATGCGGGTCTTCCGCGACAATGGCTGGAAGAGGCTGGCGGTGACCTCGCCCCGCAAGGGCTGCGGCAAGACGCTGATCTGCGCCAACCTGGCGCTCAGCCTGGCGCGACAGCCGGACCTGCGGACGCTGGTCATGGACATGGACCTGAAGGCGCCGGCGCTCGCGCGGACTTTCGGCGTCCGCAAGGCGCCGCATATCGCCTGGATGCTGACCGGGCAAAGCCCGCTCGAAACAGGGCTGATGCGCTATGGTTCAAACCTCGCCATCGGCCTCAATGGCGAGCGGGTGCGGGATTCGGCCGAACTAATCCACGGCGACAAGACGACGCGGATCCTCGCCTCGATGATCGACCGGCTGAAGCCCGACGTCGCTATCTACGACCTGCCGCCGCTGATGGTCAGCGACGACGCGATCGCCTTCCTGCCCAATGTCGACTGCGTGCTGCTGGTCGTCGAGGCCGGCGAGACGACGCCGCGGGAGATCGAGGAATGCGAAGCGATGCTGGCGGGGCAGACCAATTTTCTCGGCGTCGTCCTCAACAAGGCGGAATATGGCGCGGCGAACGAAGGTTACGAGTATTACAAATGAGACCGGCGCGCCGTGCGATTTCGATCTGCGCGCCGGACGCCTAGATAAGAGCTGACATTTGGCCCCTCCGATCGTGGCCGCAAGAACCGCCCGGGAGCAGAAGATGCCCAACTCGAACCGCCGCAAGGCCAACCGCGTGACCCTCGCGCTGCTGCTCGGGATGGCCGTCGCCGGCCTCGCCGCCTGCGAGAGCGCGGAAGACCGGCTCGCCAAACACCTGGCGAACGCCGAGCAGCTCGTGACGGCCGGGGAAACCGAGAAGGCGACGATCGAGTACCGCAACGCGCTGGCGCTCGACGCGAACAACCTCACCGCCCATCTCGGCATGGCCGCTCTCTATGAGCAGGCGCGGAACTATCCGGCGATGCTCGCGCATCTCAACAAGGTCGTGGAGCTCGACCCGAAGAATGTCAGCGCGCTTGTCCGCGTCGGACAGATGATGATGCTCGGCGGCCGCCTCGACGATGCGATGTCGAACGCCGACGCCGCCCTCGCCGTAGACCCCGGCGACGTGAACGCGCTGGTGCTGAAGGCCGGCGTCGCGCTCCGCCTCGGCGAGACGGCGCAGGCGCTCGAAATCGCACGGCGCGCCATCGACAAGGAGCCGGACAATGCGACCGCCCACGCCGTACTGATCGGCGAGCGGCTCCAGGCGAAGGACCTCTCCGGCGCGCTCGCCATCGCCGATGACATTACCACCCGCAGCCCGAAGGATCTTGGCGTCGCGCTGGTGAAGCTCCAGGTGCTCGAGCAGCGCGGCGACGAGGCGGCGACGCTGGCCTGGCTCGAGGAAATGATCTCCCGCTTCCCCGACCAGCTGGCGCTTCGCAGCGCGGCGGCGCAGCTCCATGTGCGGAACGGCGATCTCGACGCGGCGGAGCGCGAACTCCGGACCATCGCCGACGCCCGCCCGGACGACGCGCAGGCGGCGCTCGGCGTGGCGCAGTTCCTGCTGCGGACGAAGGGCGTCGACGCCGCCCGCGCGGAACTCGACGCGCAGATCAAGAAGCGGACGGACGCCACCCCGTTCATTCTCGCCCTCGCCCAACTCGACTTCGACAACAACAACCGGGAGGAGGCGACGGCCGCGCTGACCAAGGCCGTGGCCGCCGCGGCCGAGGCGAAGAAGACCGATGAGGCGAACTCGATCCGCCTCGTGCTCGCACGCTTCGCGCTCCTCGAACAGAAGCGCGACGAGGCCAAGCGTCTCGCCGGCGAAGTGCTCGCGACCGACGCCTCGAACGCCGGCGCGCTCGGCATCCGCGCGGCGCTCCGCTTCGATGAGTGCGATTTCAACGGCGCGCTGCTCGACGTTCGGGCGGCGCTCGCGAGCCAGCCGAACAACCCGCAGCTTCTGGTCCTTTCCGCGCGGACCCATGAGCGCAACGGCAACACCGATCTCGCCGGCGAGAACTACGCCGCCGCGGCGCAGGCTTCCGGCTACGAGACGGCCATCGTTCTCGAATTCGTGCAACATCTTCGCCGCCGCGGCCGCGCGGACGCGGCGCTGACGGTGCTGACCGAGGCCGCGAACCGCCGGCCGACCGACAAGGCTATCCTGAGCGAGCTTGCAGGCGCGCAGATCAATGCGGGCGACTGGGTCGGGGCCGACGCCACGACGCAGAAGCTGGCGACTCTCGACCCGTCTCTCGCGAGTCGCGTCGAGGCGGCCTCGCTGACCGGCCAGGCCCGCTATGAGGAAAGCCTCGCGGTGCTCGGCCGCCTGGCGGCGGACCCGAACCAGGCGGACAATGCGCTCGCGTCGATGATCCAGGTCTACGCCCGCGCCGGAAAGCTCGACGAGGCGGTGGCCTTCCTCGACAACCTGATCGAGGAAAACACCGGCAACACACGGGCGCTGATGCTGCGGGCCCAGGTGCTCCGCTCGCTCGGAAAGGTCGACGCCGCCGAGCGGGACTTCCGTACCGTCACGCAGGTCTCGCCGAGCACGGGCGGCGCCTATCTCGGGCTTGCGCAGCTTGCGATCTCCCGCGGGGACCGGGAGGCGGCGCTGAAGGAGGCCCGCGCCGGCGTCGAAGCGGCCGACAACCCGGGCGCCCTCCAGTTCTTCATCGGCTCGCTCTACGAGCGCAGCATGGATTTCGATGGCGCGATCGAGGAGTACCGCCGCCTCTATGCGGCCCAGCCGAGTTCGCTCGTCGCCGCGAACAACCTCGCCAGCCTCCTCGCGGAGCACAAGGCAGACGACCCTGCCTCGATCGAAGAGGCGGCGAAGGTCGCCGCATCGCTCCGGGGCATCGACGTGCCGGCCTTCCAGGACACGGTCGGCTGGGTCGATCACCTGAGGGGCGACAACGAGCAGGCGCTCCGCAATCTGATCCCGGCGGCGGAGAAGCTGGCCGAAAATCCCTATGTCCGTTTCCATATCGGCGTCGTCTACGCCGCGCTCGGGGATACGGAATCGGCCCGCACGCATCTCCAGGCGGCGGCCTCCGCAGATCCGGCGAGCTTTTCCCGCGTCGACGAGGCGAAGGCGGCGCTCGCGGCCCTTCCGGCCGCGCAGCAGTGACGCGAACCGGGCGGGGCCCGCGCGACCCCGCCCGCCGCTTCAGAGAATGAGGCCGATCAGCACCAGCGAGAGGCCGAACATCGCCGCGCCCATCGACGCCATGTTGATGGCGGAGAGCCGCGCGAAGACCGATTGCAGTTCGGCCTCCGGCACCTGCCCGGCCTTCACGCGCCGCGCGAGGCGCACGCAGTGGAACAGGCCGAAGAGCCCGCCCGCCGCGAGAAGGGCGCCGAGGACGACGAGAATCTGAACGAGCGGCATTCGGGGCCCTCCCATTTCGGTTCGCAGCGGACTAGTGCCGGATGGGCCGGGCCGCAACCGTTTCGCGCCTGCGGCGCCGCGCCCATCCGAAAGGCGGCCCGACCGGGGCCGAGCGCCTTGCGCCCAAGCCGCCGATCCCTATAACCCTCGCGATCCTCGCGGAGGGTCGATCTCGGGCCTTTGCGGGAGCCTTCATGCCAAAGCGGACGGACATCGACAGCGTGCTGATCATCGGCGCGGGGCCGATCGTCATCGGCCAGGCCTGCGAATTCGACTATTCCGGCGCCCAGGCGTGCAAGGCGCTCCGGGAGGAAGGCTATCGGGTCGTCCTCCTCAACTCGAACCCGGCCACGATCATGACCGATCCCGGGCTCGCCGACGCCACCTATGTCGAGCCGATCACCCCCGAGGTGGTGGAGCGGATCGTGCTGCAGGAACGCGCGCGCCATCCCGGCGAGCGGATGGTGCTGCTGCCGACCATGGGCGGGCAGACCGCGCTAAACATCGCGATGAAGCTGGCGGAAACCGGCGCGCTCGACCGGCTCGGGCTCGAACTGATCGGCGCGAAGAAGGACGCCATCGAGAAGGCGGAGGACCGCAAGCTCTTCCGCGAGGCGATGGACCGGATCGGCCTCGAGAATCCGAAGGCCGTGATCGCCGAGAGCATGGACGACTGCATGGCCGCGCTCGACCATGTCGGCCTGCCGGCGATCATCCGCCCGGCCTTCACGCTCGGCGGCACCGGCGGCGGCGTGGCCTACAACCGTGAAGACTATCTGACGATCTGCAAGTCGGGCCTCGACGCCTCGCCGGTCAGCCAGATCCTGATCGACGAGAGCCTGCTCGGCTGGAAGGAGTTCGAGATGGAGGTGGTCCGCGACAAGGCGGACAACGCCATCATCGTCTGCTCCATCGAGAACGTGGACCCGATGGGCGTCCATACCGGCGATTCTATCACCGTCGCGCCCGCGCTGACGCTGACCGACAAGGAATACCAGATGCTCCGCACCGCCTCGATCGCGGTGCTGCGCGAGATCGGGGTGGAGACCGGCGGCTCCAACGTCCAGTTCGCGATCAGCCCGGACAACGGGCGGATCGTCGTCATCGAGATGAACCCGCGGGTCTCCCGCTCCTCGGCGCTGGCCTCGAAGGCGACCGGCTTTCCGATCGCGAAGGTCGCGGCCAAGCTCGCCATCGGCTACACGCTCGACGAGCTCGACAACGACATCACCGGCGTGACGCCGGCGAGCTTCGAGCCGACGATCGACTACGTCGTCACCAAGATCCCCCGCTTCGCCTTCGAGAAGTTCCCGGGCGCGAAGCCGGAGCTGACCACCGCGATGAAGTCGGTCGGCGAGGCGATGGCGATCGGCCGGAGCTTCCAGGAGAGCCTGCAGAAGGCGCTGGCCTCGATGGAGACGGGCCTTTCCGGGCTCGACGAGATCGCCATTCCCGGTCTCGACGAGGCGAAGGAGCCGGACGAGCGGAAGGCCGCGCTGATGGCCGCCCTCTCCCGCGCCACGCCGGACCGGATCCGGGTGATCGCGCAGGCGATGCGCGAGGGCCTCTCGCTCGACGACATCCGCGCGGCGACCTCGTTCGACCCGTGGTTCCTCGAGCGGATCGAGGAGATCGTCGCGGCGGAGGCGAAGCTGCGCGCCGAGGGGCTGCCGGGCGACGCCAAGGCGATGCGGGCGGCGAAGATGATGGGCTTCGCCGACGCGCGGCTCGCGGCGCTCACCGGGCTCGCCGAGGCGGAGGTGCGGAAACGCCGCCTCGCGCTCGGGGTGAAGGCCGTCTTCAAGCGGATCGACACCTGCGCCGGCGAGTTCGAGAGCCAGACCCCCTACATGTATTCGACCTACGAGTCGGACGCGATGGGCATCGTCGAGTGCGAGGCGCGGCCCACCGAGCGCAAGAAGGTGGTGATCCTCGGCGGCGGCCCGAACCGGATCGGCCAGGGCATCGAGTTCGACTATTGCTGCTGCCACGCCTGCTATGCGCTGACCGAGGCGGGCTACGAGACCATCATGGTCAACTGCAACCCCGAGACCGTCTCGACCGATTACGACACGTCGGACCGGCTCTATTTCGAGCCGCTCACCATCGAGCATGTGCTCGAGATCCTGCGGGTGGAGCAGGAGGCCGGGGAGCTTCACGGCGTCATCGTGCAGTTCGGCGGGCAGACGCCTCTGAAGCTCGCCAACGCGCTCGAAGCGGCCGGCATCCCGATCCTCGGCACCACGCCGGACGCGATCGACCTCGCGGAGGACCGCGAGCGGTTCCAGCGGCTCCTGAAGGAGCTCGGCCTCCGGCAGCCGCCGAACGGCGTGGCGCGGAGCCGCGACGAGGCCTTCGCAGTGGCGCGGGAGATCGGATATCCGGTCGTCATCCGTCCCTCCTACGTCCTTGGCGGACGCGCGATGGAAATCGTGCGGACCGATGAGGAGCTTGAGCGCTACATCCGCGAGGCGGTGGTCGTCTCGGGCACGAGCCCGGTGCTGATCGACGGCTATCTCGCCGGCGCCACCGAGGTGGATGTCGACGCGCTCTGCGACGGCGCGGCGGTCCATGTCGCCGGCGTGATGGAGCATATCGAGGAGGCGGGCGTCCATTCCGGCGACAGCGCCTGCTCGTTGCCGCCGCATTCGCTCTCGGCGGAGGCGGTGGCCGAGATGAAGCGGCAGACGGGAGAGATGGCCCGCGCGCTCGGCGTCGTCGGGTTGATGAACGTGCAGTTCGCGATCCAGAACGGCGATATCTACGTGCTGGAGGTGAACCCCCGCGCCTCCCGCACCGTGCCCTTCGTGGCCAAGGCGGTGGGCGCGCCCTTCGCCGCCATCGCGGCGCGGGTGATGGCGGGGGAGAAGCTTTCCGCCTTCGCGCTGCCTGACGCGGAGCCCAAGCATGTGGCGGTGAAAGAAGCGGTGCTGCCCTTCGCCCGCTTCCCCGGCGTCGACACGCTCCTCGGCCCGGAGATGCGCTCG
>CALFYQ010000152.1 GCA_937952085.1 uncultured Paracoccaceae bacterium
ATCGCTCTGACCGACCCGACCGGGGAGACATCCATGCTGTTCAGGCGCCAGCGCGCCGGGGCCGAGGCCCCGGCCGAACGGAAGGCTTCGGCCGTCGGCACGCTCGTCGCATTCGCGGGGCCGGGCCGCGCGGCCTGGGGGCCGCGCGACGAGGTCTCGCTGGCGAAGGCCGGCTATGTCGGCAATGCAGTCGCCTTCCGTTCGGTGCGGATGGTGGCGGAGGCCGCCGCGGCGGTGCCGTTCCGGCTCTCTTCGGAGGGGCGAGCGGTGTCCGACCACCCGGTGCTGGCGCTTCTCGCCGAGCCCAACCAGGGGCAGGACGGGGCGGGGCTGCTGGAGGCGCTCTACGGGCACCTGATGCTCTTCGGCGACGCCTATCTGGAGGCGGCGGGCTTCGACGAGCGGGGCGCGCCGAGCGAGCTTCACACGCTTCGCCCCGACCGGGTGCGGATCGCGCCGGGGCCGGACGGCTGGCCGGAGGCCTATGAGTACCGGGTCGGCGCGCGCTCCCACCGGTTCGACATGACGACGGAGGCGCAGCCGATCCTGCATCTTCGCGGCTTCCACCCGCTCGACGACCATTACGGGCTGGCGCCGCTGGAGGCGGCGGCGGGGGCCATCGAGATCCACAACGCCGCGGGGAAATGGTCCAAGGGCCTGCTCGACAACGCGGCGCGGCCTTCGGGCGCGCTCGTCTACAAGGGCGAGGGCGGCGCGACGCTTTCGGACGAACAGTTCCGGCGGATCGTGGCGGAGCTCGAGGACGGGCACCAGGGGGCGCGGAACGCCGGGCGGCCGATGCTGCTCGAAGGCGGGCTCGACTGGAAGCCGATGGGCTTCTCGCCCTCCGACATGGAGTTCCTGAAGACCAAGGAGGCGGCGGCGCGGGAGATCGCGCTCGCCTTCGGCGTGCCGCCGCAGCTGCTCGGCCTGCCGGGGGACAACGCCTATTCGAATTATCAGGAGGCGAACCGCGCCTTCTATCGACAGACGGTGCTGCCGCTCGTGCGGCGGGCCGGGGCGGCGCTCGCGGGCTGGCTCGGCTGGCGCTGGGGCGAGCGGCTGCGGCTTCTGCCCGATCTCGACGCCATTCCGGCGCTCCAGGCGGAGCGCGAGGCGCAGTGGCGGCGGATCGCGGCGGCCGAATTCCTGACCGAGGCGGAAAAGCGCCAGATGCTCGGCCTGCCGCCCCTGCCGGAGGCGGGGGCGTGAACCTGCCGCCGCGGCGCGGGCAGGGCTCCCGCTTCCTCTACGACCCGTTCGACGCGGCGCATGCGCGGATCGAGACGCATGAGCGCGTCTTCGAGGAGCGATGGATCGCCCTCAACCGCATCCTCGAGCAGATCGAGCGCGGGCTCGACCGGCTGGAGAAGCGGCTCTGGCTCGCGGTCTACGGCGTCGCGATCGCCCTCGCCGGGCAGATCGTCGCCTTTCTGCTCAACGCCAAAGTGCTGGCCCAGTAGGAGCGAACCCGATGTCGCATGACGGGGGCTTCGGCCTCGAAACCAAATTCGTCGCGCTCGACCGGAAGGCCGCTTCGGGCGCGGAGATCGCCGGATACGCCTCTCTTTTCGACGTGGCCGACCAGAACGGGGACGTGGTGGCGCCCGGCGCCTTCGCCGCCTCGCTGCGGCGGCTCGCCGGCGAGGGCCGGAGCGTGAAGCTCCTCTGGCAGCACGACCCGGCGCAGCCGATCGGCGTCTGGGAGCGGGTGGAGGAGGACCGACTCGGCCTTTCCGTTCGCGGCCGGCTTCTGACCGAAGTCGCCAAGGGCGCGGAGGCCGCCGCGCTCCTCTCGGCGGGGGCCGTGGACGGCCTCTCGATCGGCTATCGCACAATCCGCGCGGAGAAGACCGCGGGGGGACGGCGGCTCGTCGAACTCGATCTCTGGGAAGTCTCGCTCGTGACTTTCCCGATGCTTCCCTCGGCCCGCGCCTCGGCGAAGGCGCCCGACCCGGAGGCGGATCTCGCCCGCGCCCTCTCGGACGCCCTTCGGGGCGCCCGGGCGGCGCTGGCCTGATCCGCCGCCCCCAACGTCGTCAACCAGAAGGACCTTCCCATGACGCACGACGCCGACGCCGGGCTTTCCGGCTTTCTCGACGACTTCAAGGCGTTCCAGGGCGAGATCAAGTCGCGCCTGACCGCCCAGGAGGAGCGCATCTCGACGCTCTCCCGCAAGGCCGCGCACCGGCCGCCGCTCTCCGGCGCGGCGGAGGAGACGGCGCCGCATCGCAAGGCGCTCGACGTCTATCTTCGCGGCGGCGACGAGGCCCCGCTGAAGGCGCTGCCGCTCGAGGGCAAGGCGCTGCAGACGGGCGTGCTGAGCGACGGTGGCTATCTGGTCGATTCCCAGACCGCCGAGCGGATCACCCATGTGCTGCGCTCCACCTCCTCGATCCGCTCGGTGGCGAACGTCCAGGCGGTGGAGGCGGGCGTCTTCGACGTGCTGATCGACCGCACCGAGCTCGGGGCCGGCTGGGCGACCGAGACCGGAACCGTCTCCGAGGCCGCGACGCCGACGATCGAGCGCATCTCGATCCGGCTGCATGAACTTTCGGCCTCACCGAAGGCCTCGCAGCGGCTCCTCGACGACGCGGCCTTCGATGTCGAGGCCTGGCTTGCCGAGCGGATCGCGGAGCGCTTCACCCGCGCCGAGAACGCCGCCTTCGTCTCGGGCGACGGCGTCGACAAGCCGCGGGGCTTCCTCAACTACCTGACGGTCGCCAACGACAGCTGGGTCTGGGGCCAGATCGGCTATGTGCCGACCGGCACGGCGGGGGATTTCACCGCCGCCCGCCCGGCCGATGCGATCGTGGACCTCGTCTATGCGCTCGACGCCGAGTACCGCGCCAACGCGGCCTTCGTGATGAACTCGAAGACCGCCGGCGCGGTGCGGAAGATGAAGGACGCGGATGGGCGCTTCATCTGGGCCGAGAGCCTGGTGGCCGATCAGCCGGCGCGCCTTCTAGGCTATCCGGTGGTGATCTCGGAGGAGATGCCGGACATCGCGGCGGGCGCCAACGCGATCGCTTTCGGCGACTTCCGCGCCGGATACACCATCGCCGAGCGGCCGGATGTGCGGATCCTGCGCGACCCGTTCTCGGCGAAGCCGCATGTCCTCTTCTACGCCTCGAAGCGGGTCGGCGGCGACGTGACCGACTTCGCGGCGATCAAGCTACTGAAGTTCGCCGCCTCCTGATCCCGGCGAAGCGACAGGCCGCCGGGCGGGGACGCCCGGCGGCGACGGTATCCGGAGGAAGCAGCCCATGCCGACAGAGATCGCGCCGCCCGTGGTGACGGCGACCATGACGGAAGAGATCGCCCGCCATCTCCGCCTCTCGACGCCGCTTTCGGCGGAGGATGCGGCGGAGGCCGAGGCGGCGTTCCGCGCCGCGCTCGCCCATCTCGAGACCGAGCTCGGGCTCTGCCTCGCGCCGCGGGCCTTCGAGCAGCGTGGCTATCTCGACGACGAGGGCGCGCTCGCCGCCGAGACCGCGCCGGTGCGGGCGCTGACCGCCGCCACGCGGGTGATAAACGACGGTTCGGAGGCGGCGCTGGAGCTTTCGCTCTTCTCGCTCGATCGTCGGGCGACGCGGACGGTGTTCTGCTGCCACGCCTTCGTCTGCGAGGAGATTGTCCTGACCTATGAGGCCGGGTTCGGCGCGGACTGGTCCGCGACGCCGGCGGACCTTCGCCGCGCCGTGCTGCAACTCACCGCGGAGCTCTACGACGTGCGGCACGCCGCCGGCGTCTCCCGGCCGCTCCTGCCCTTCGGCGTGGCCGAGCTGATCCGGCCCTGGCGGCCGCTCAGGCTTGGCGGCTGGGGGCGCGCGTGATCGGGCCCTTCACGCGCCGGCTGACGCTGGAGGAGCGGGCGGCGGCGCCGGACGGCGCTGGCGGGCTTGAGGAGATCTGGGTCGAGGTCGCGGCGCTCTGGGCTGCGCTCCGGGCGACCGGCGCGCGCGAGCGCGCCGAGGGCCATTCCGAGGCGGCGAAGGTGAGCCACCGCGCCGAGGTTCGATGGGCCCCGCCGGGCGCCCTGGCCCGGCCGCGGCCGGACCAGCGGCTCCGCGAAGGCGAGCGGCTTTACGCCATTCGCGGCGTCGCCGAGGCCGATGACCGCCGCGAGCGCCTCGTTCTCTGGCTGGAGGAAGGGGCGCTCTCATGACGATGGCCTTCTCCGCGCCGTTGCAGCGCGCGCTCTATGAGCGGCTGACCACGGCGCCGGCGCTTTCGGCGCTCGGCGGGCGCGTCTTCGACGAGGCGCCGCACCGCAGCCTCGCCGCGGCCGACGCGCCCTACGCCACGATCGGCGACGAGACCGTGGCGCCCTGGGAGACCGCAACCGAGCGCGGCGCGGTTCACGAGGCGATGGTGCGGCTGCATGCGCCGGCGCGGGGGTTTCTCGCGCTGAAGGCGCTGGCCGCCGCCGTCTCGGACGAGATCGAGGCGAACCCGCCGACGCCCGAGACTGGGCGCGTCGTCAGCGCCAGGTTCATCAGCGCGCGCACCGCCCGCGAGGCGGACGGCGCGCTCCGCCGGATCGACCTTCGCTTCCGCTTCGTCCTCGAGGACGAGCTCTGACCCCCATTCGAGGAGCATGACATGGCCGCCCAGAAGGGTAAGGACCTCCTGATCAAGATCGACCCGACCGGAGGCGGGACCTTCGAGACGGTGGCGGGCCTGCGCGCCTCCCGCATCTCGCTCAACGCCGAGACGGTGGACGCGACGACGGCGGACAGCGCCGGGCGCTGGCGCGAGTTGCTCGCCGGAGCCGGAGCGCGCTCCGCCGCGATCTCTGGCTCCGGCGTCTTCAAGGATGCGACGTCGGACGCGCTGATCCGCCAGGCCTTCTTCGACGGCGCGACGATCGACGCGCAGATCGTGGTGCCGGATTTCGGCCGGATCGAAGGGCCATTCCAGATCACCGCGCTCGAATATTCCGGCGACCATGACGGCGAGGCGACCTTCGAGGCGAGCCTCGCTTCGGCTGGCGCGCTCGCCTTCACGGCGATCTGACGATGAACGGGGCGCGAGGCGAGGTCGCCATCTCGATCGGCGGCGCGGAGCGGCCGATGCGGCTGACGCTTGGCGGACTGGCCGCGCTCGAGGCGCGGCTCGGCGCCGGCGGGCTCGTCGAACTGGCGGAGCGGTTCGAGTCTGGCGGGTTCCGCTCGGGCGATCTGATCGCGCTCCTCGCGGCCGGGCTTTCCGGCGCGGGCGAGACGGTCGGCGAGGACGAGGTCGCCACGTTGGCGTTCGACGGCGGCGCGATGGGCGCGGCGGAGGCGGCCTGCCGGCTCCTCGCCGCGAGCTTCAGGGGGCGTGCATGACGGAAGGCGGAAACGAGATCGACTGGGAACTTCTGATGCGGTTCGGGCTCGGCGTGTTGGGGCTCGCGCCCGACGAGTTCTGGTCGATGACGCCGCGGGAATTCGACGCGGCGGTGAAGGGGCGGCTTGGCTTTCTGCATGAGCGGGCGTCGATGACGCGGACGGGGCTCGCCGAGCTTTCGGCGCGCTTCCCGGACGGGGCGCTGGCCTGATGGACCCGCGCGAGACAGAGCGCCAGGCCGATGCGCTGGGCGAGCTTGAGGCCGCCTACCGGCGCCTCCGCGCGACGGCGGGGGGTGTGACGCAGGATCTGAGCTTCGATCTTCGCGCCTCCACCTCCGAAATCCGGCGCATGGAGTCGGAGACGAACGGACTGTCGCGTTCGTTCGGCTCCGGCCTTCGGCGAGCTTTCGACAGCGCGATTTTCAGTGGCGCGAAACTTTCGGACGTTCTGAAGAATCTGGCTCTCTCGCTGTCGAGCTCGACGCTCAACGCCGCGTTGACGCCGATCTCGAACGGGATCGGTTCTGCCGTTGCGGGGCTGATCCCAGCCTTTGCGAAGGGTGGGGTGATGGGCGCCGGGCGGGTGCGGGCCTTCGCCAAGGGCGGCGTTCTCGCGGCCCCCACCGTCTTTCCCATGCGGGGCGGCGCCGGGCTGATGGGCGAGGCGGGGCCGGAGGCGATCATGCCGCTCAGCCGGGGGCCGGACGGCTCCCTCGGGGTTCGCGCCGAGGGTCGCGCGCGGAGCGGCTCGGTGACGATCAACATCCAGACGGCGGACGCC